>JAZTXT010000001.1:0-11038 GCA_045636525.1 Bacilli bacterium
ATAAAATAAATAATCTTAATAGAGAAATAGATAAGCTAAAATAGTATCTATATTTTTCGGTTAGAATATACTATATTGGAGGTCAGATATGGATTATAGTATTTTAGTAAATAAGGATAATCCTTTACCAAGAGCTCATATACCCAATAATTTAGTAGATGCAGAGAGTAATTATAAGGATAACATATTAATAGATATGCAAGTAAAAAATTCTTTTGACAAATTAAAAAATGAGGCGTTAAAATATGGTTATCATATAGACATCGAAAGTGGTTATCGGGATTTCGATTATCAAGAAAAAATATATAATAGATTACTAGAAGAAAAAGGATTTACTTATGCAGTTACTAGAATTGCAGAACCAGGAAAATCAGAGCATCAGACTGGTTTAGCATTAGATTTTTGCATATACAAGGATGACAAATGTTATATAGAACATGATATCAAAGAACTCGAGGAAACAAAGTGGATCCATCAAAATGCCCATAAATTTGGTTTTATATTAAGATATCCAGAAGGAAAAGAAGATATAACAAAATACAGTTATGAACCATGGCACTTAAGATATATAGGAGATTTAGCAAGTAATTTATACCATAAAAAAATAACTCTAGAAGAATATTATGTTAATAAGGAGAAGAATTGACTTCTCTTTAGTTTGATGATAACATTTAAATGTATGAACAAATATTCAAATAAGGAGAAAATTATGAAAAACAATATAATAGATAAAAAAAATATAACAGAAATAGAAGAAAAGTTATTGAAAGATGATACAATAATCGATATATCAGAACTATTCAAAGTATTTGGAGATATTACAAGAGTAAAAATAATAAACGTTTTGTTAGAAAACAAACTATGTGTTGGAGATATTGCCTACTTAATAAAAAGTACTTCATCGGCCGTATCCCATCAACTTCGTATACTAAAATCTGCTAAATTAGTAAAGTATCAAAAAATAGGAAAAGTAGTTTATTATGAAGTTAGTGATGAACATGTAAAATTATTATTCAATATTGGAAAGGAGCATATAAATGAAGTATAGTTATAATATAAAAAATTTAACATGTGCTAACTGTGCCAAAAAACTAGAAGATAGGCTTAACAAAGATAAAAATATTAAGAAGGCCATAATAAATTATAGTACATCAAAAGTAATAATAGAAACAGATTTACATTCTCCATTTGATTATGTAAAAAATGTTGTAAAAACGACTGAACCGCAAGTTATAATAAGTGAAAATGAAACAAAAGAAAATAAAATATATCCATTCATAAAACTGTTAATTGGAGGACTAATAGGATTAGCAGGCTGTATGATAGACATACCATATCATTTAGATCTTGTTCTAGTAATAATTGGATATGGGATATTAGTATATAAAACCTTAATTACTGCAGTTAAACAGTTAATTAAGGGAAGTGTAAATGAAAATTTATTAGTAACATTATCAACTATAGGAGCTTTTATATTAGGCGAGATAACAGAAGGTATAATGGTAATATTCTTATATGAATTAGGTAAAATATTAGAATCACTAGCAGTAGACAAAAGTAGAAAATCGGTAGCTGAATTAATGAATATTAAAGAAGATAACTCTAATCTAAAAGAAAATGATGTAATAAAAAAAGTACCAACAAGTATAGTAAAAGTTGGTGATGTCATAGTAGTGAAAGAAGGAGAGAAAGTACCTCTTGATGGAGTAGTAATAACTGGGGAAGCCAATCTAGACACTAGTACTTTAACTGGAGAATCAAGTTTTTCTTTCGTTAAACCTGGTGATAAAATATTATCTGGAACAATAAACAAACAAGGTCTTTTAGAGATAAAGGTAACTTCACTTTATAAAGATTCAATAGTAAATAAAATATTAAAATTAGTAGAAACTGCAACCGAGAAAAAGTCAAAAACAGAAACAATAGTATCAAAGTACTCATCAAAATATACAATAGGAGTATTAATAATCGCAACACTAGTAGCAATCTCTATGCCTTTATTCACAACAATAACATACTTAGAAAGCGTCTATAAAGGACTAACAATACTCGTAATATCATGTCCTTGTGCTATAGCAATATCAGTGCCGCTGTCATATTTTTCTGGTATAGGAAGAGCATCTAAAGAAGGAATACTAATAAAAGGTAGTAACTATCTAGACAGTATAAAAAATATTAAAGAAATAGTTTTTGATAAAACTGGAACAATAACAACTGGAGAATTCTATATATCAAAAATAAATATCTATAATAATAAATATACTGAAGAAGAATTGTTAGAGATTTTCGCGAAAGGGGAAACATTGTCCAATCATCCAATAGCACAGAGTATACTAAAAAAATATGGTAAGGAAGTTTCATCAAAAGGTATAAAAGATTACAAGGAAATAATTGGAAAGGGTATAACATTTGAATATAAAAATAAAAAAATAAAAATAGGTAGTGCAAAATTTTGTGATAGCAAAGAAGATAATAAATATATTTATTTAAAAATAGATAATGAAATAGTATCTTCATTAGAAATAAAAGATGAAATAAAAAACAACACCAAAGATGTATTAAATAAATTACAAAGTATGAATATAAAAATTCATATCTTTACTGGAGATTCTAAAGAAAAAGCGTTAGAAATTGGAGATACACTAAATGTAAAAAATATTAGCTATGAAATGCTTCCGAATGATAAGTATAATAAATTAGAACAAATTTTAAAAAATAAAAAACAAAATACAATAGTATCATTTGTTGGAGACGGAATAAATGATGCCCCAGTAATAGCTCTATCAGATATAGGAATAGCGATGGGAGTCCTAGGCACAGATTCTACAATAGAAGCATCAGATGTAGTTATTATGAACGATAATTTAGAAAAGATAATAGAAGCTATCAATATATCAAAAAAAACTGGAAATATAATTAGGCAAAACTTAATTTTTGCCATAACCGTAAAATCAACTGTTTTAATATTATCATTACTTGGATTATCAACGATGTGGGAGGCGGTATTTGCGGACGTTGGAGTAACCGTGCTATGTATTTTAAATACATTAAGATTGATAAATAGATAAAATATTAAATATTATTTGTAAAAATTAATTGACAACATATAAAAAATTTAGTAATATATAAACACACAAAAAGGAGGAAAATAAATGAATACCTATGAAAAAACATATACTATTTTAAAAGATAACATAAATGAAAGTAGAGAAACAATAGAATATGTGACTAAGGAATTAACATTAACAAGAGAAAAGCTTGGTGAAATAGAAACAAAAATATCAAATAAAAAATCCAATTTAAATATTTTAAGAAGCGATAGACATCAAATTCTTTCAAGAAACGATAAATTAATTAGTGTTCCAATAACTCTACTAACAATAATAGTTGAAATAGCATTAATATATGCAGGATATAATATTGCCATGATTCCACAAAATATTTTATCAAAAATAATAGCAGGACTTCTAGTGTTCTCACTTGATGGAGCTACATGCATTGCAGTTGCAATAGCGGCAAATATGTTAACAAGTAAAATAGAAAAAATATTACACAAAAAAATACAAAAAAATAATACCGAATATAGGGAATTATCAAATGAAATAACAAAAGAAAAAGACAAACTAAAAGTTCTAAAACAAGAAGAGAACAATCTAAAAAATAAAATAGATGCACTTTCTAGTAAAATATCACAAGAAAAACAATTAATAGGACAGTCTGCAAAAGATTTGCAACAGTTAAAAAATGAAATGGTAGAACTAGTTTTTGAGGAACAACAAGAGAATATTGAATCTCTAAAAGCATATGCAAGAGTCAAAAAAAACACTAGATAAATATAAAAGAGATCACAGTATCTCTTTTAATTATGTGTAAAATAAATAAAACTTGTTTTAATAAGATACATTTTTTGATATAATATAAATAGAGTTGGAAGTGAATAATGAGAAATATATATGATTTAACAATAAAAGAATTAGAAGAATACTTTATATCTGTTGGAGAAAAAGCTTTTAGAAGTACCCAAGTATATGAAGGTTTATATAAAAAAAGATTTAAATCTTTTGATGAAATGACTAATATTAGTAAAGAATTAAGAGAAAGACTTAAAAAAGATTTTTCACTACATAAAATAAAGTTACTAATAAAACAACAAGGAGAAAATGTAAATAAATATCTTTTCGAACTAGAAGATGGAAATAAAATAGAATCAGTATTAATGTTTCATGATTATGGGACTAGTATCTGTGTGTCATCTCAAGTAGGATGCAATATGACTTGTGCTTTTTGTGAAAGTGGTAGACTAAAAAAAGTAAGAAACTTACTTGCTTACGAAATAGTAGAGCAGATTTTACTTATTGAAGAAGACATACAAAAAAGAATTACTCATGTAGTAGTAATGGGTATTGGTGAACCATTCGATAACTATGACAATGTTATGAGATTTATAAAGATAATAAATTCAGGTAAAGGAATTGACATAGGTTCAAGACATATAACAATATCAACTTGTGGTATCATTCCTGGTATAAAAAAATTCATGAACGAAGAAGGACAAGTAAATCTAGCAATAAGCCTTCATGCACCAAATGATGAAATAAGAAATAAAATAATGCCAATAAACAAAGCCTATCCAATAAAAGATCTTATGGAGGTAATAAAACAGTACATCTCAAAAACTAATAGAAGAGTAACATTCGAATACATAATGCTAGAGGACATTAATGACTCGGAAAAAGATGCAAAAGAACTAGCAGGATTATTAAAAGGAATAAATTGCTATGTAAATCTCATACCATATAATGAAACAGATAATATTGGTTTCAAAAGAACAAAAGAGTGGAAAATTTTAAAATTTTATGATATACTTAAGTCAAATAAAATAAATACAACAATAAGAAAAGAATTCGGAGGGACAGTAGATGCTGCCTGCGGACAATTAAGAGCAAATAATTAAGGAAGTGAATATATGCAAACATTTTATATGACTGATGCAGGAAAAGTAAGAACGCATAATGAAGATAATGTAATAATAATAAGTAATAAATATAATGAATTCATTCTAGCAGTAGCGGATGGAATGGGTGGACATAAGGCAGGAGAGATAGCTTCGAGTATAGCTATTGAACATATAACAGAAGTATTTGAACAAATGGAAAGTATAGGAAAAAAAGAAGATGCTATCGATTGGCTTAGAGAAATAGTAAAAGAAATAAATGAAAAAATATTTTCTTATACCAGTACCCATCCCGAAAGTAAAGGAATGGGAACAACATTAGTAATAGCAATAAAAACAGATGACTATATTCTTTACGGAAATATTGGAGATTCGTCAGGCTACGCTATAAAAAATGAAAAAATACATAAAATAACAAAAGACCATACATTAGTAAATTTACTTGTATCAACTGGAGAATTAACACCAGAACAAGCAAAATTCCATCCAAGGAAAAATTTACTTACTAGAGCACTAGGAGCAAATGATCCAATAGAAATAGATATATTTTCAGTAGATAGTGCAGTTACAGGATTATTCTTATGTAGTGATGGATTAACCAATATGGTAACGGAAGAACAAATAGAAAAAGTTTTAAATAGTACCGCTCCGATTGAAGAACAAGTTGAAAAACTAATAAAAAAGAGTAATGCAAGAGGTGGAACAGATAATATCTCAATTGCTTACTTAAAAAAGGAAAGTGGTGATTTATAATGCTATCGAGGGGTCAAAAAATTAATGATAGATACGAAATCATTAAAACAATTGGTGAAGGTGGCATGGCCAACGTATATTTGGCAAATGATACTATATTAGAAAGAAATGTTGCTATAAAAGTATTAAGAGGAGACCTGTCCAACGATGAAAAGTTTATTCGTCGTTTTAAAAGAGAGGCTCTATCAGTTTCTAATTTATCTCATCCAAACATAGTGGAAGTATATGATGTAGGTGAAGAAGAAGGAAACTACTACATAGTAATGGAATATATAGATGGTAAGACATTAAAACAACAACTGCAAAAAAGAGGAGCCCTTACCTTAAGTGAAGTATTAGATATTATGAGTCAATTAGCGGATGGTTTATCTCACGCACATGAAGCGTACATAATCCACCGTGATATAAAACCTCAAAATATAATGATCGAAGATAATGGGCTCATAAAAATTACAGACTTTGGAATAGCTACTGCGATAAACTCTACGCAGCTTACTCAAACCAATTCAGTTATGGGATCAGTACATTATCTACCACCAGAACAAGCAAGTGGTAAAGGTTCAACAATAAAAAGTGATATTTATTCATTAGGGATTCTAATGTATGAATTACTAGCGGGATCAGTTCCATTTAAAGGTGACAATGCTGTTGAAATAGCTTTAAAACATATGAAAGAAAAAATACCAAGTATTAGAAAACAAAATCCAATAATCCCTCAGTCAGTAGAAAACATTATAATAAAGGCTACAGCAAAAAATCCAAAAAATAGATATGAATCAGTAAGAGATATGTATGCTGATTTGCAGACTGCTATGGATAGACAAAATGAAAAAAGATTAGTATACGAATATCCAGAAAATGATCTAGAAGAAACAAAAGTGATACCGACTGTTACAAAAGAACCAAAAGTATCGGCGGTAGATAAACCAACAGAGAAAAAAGAAGATGAGGAACTAGATAATAGTTTTGTTGAGGAAAGAGGAGAAAGAACAAAATTACCAGTAATCTTAGCAGTAGTTCTTCTATTAATTTTAATAGTTCTAGCAGGTGTTTATTTGTTAATAAGTAGTAAGGATGTAAAAGAAGTAAAAGTACCTAATGTAGTTGGATTAACAATAGAAGAAGCAATGGCAAAAATAGAAGAAGTTGGTCTTGACTATACAACCAAATATGAAGAAAGTTCCACTGTTGAAGAAGGAAGAGTAATTAGAACTGAACCTAAAACAGGGTCTACTAAAAACGTTGGTAGTACAGTTACAATAGTGGAATCATCTGGAAAAGAATTTGCAGTACTTGAAGACTATACAGGTAAAAACTATTACGAAGTAAAAACAAGATTAGAAATAAAAGGTATCAAAGTGGAGATGAAGACAAAAACAGTAGAAAAAGCTTCTGAATACAAAGGTAAAGAAGATTTAATAATTGACCAAGAACCAAAAGTTGTAGAGGGTGAAGAAACAAAACTATTTGCTAATGACCATGTCATATTATATATTCCAGAAGTAGATGTATATCCAAACATGGTTGAAGAAAAATGGAAATTATCTGATGTTCAGGAACTAGCAGAAGAATATCATCTTACACTAGATATTACATATAAAGAAACAGAAGACGTAGAAGAAAATACAATATTATCACAAGGTAGAGATCCTGGTGATCCAATATATGAAGGATATACACTAAAAATCACTGTAGCAAAGAAACCAGAAGTAAAAGAACCAACAGATCCACTTTTGCCAAGTGATGATAAAGAAGATAAAGAAAACAAAAATGAAGAATAGGAGTATAAATGGAAGGCATAATAATAAAAAATCAAAGTAATGATTATACAGTAAGAACAAAAAAGGGTATATATGTTTGTAAGCCAAGAGGAAAATTTAGACAAGTAGGAATAACTCCCCTAGTAGGAGACACTGTAGTAATTGATGATATAAATAAATATCTTCTTGAAATAAAACCACGTAAAAACTCATTAATTAGGCCTTCAATTGCCAATGTTGATATTGCAATTATTGCTACATCAGTAAAAGAACCTAATTTTGATAGTAATCTATTAGATAAACTACTGACAATAATTTCATATAACAATATAACTCCAATAATATGTCTAACTAAAATGGACCTATTAAATGAAGAAGAACAAGAAAAAATAAATAGTATAATGGCATACTACAAAAATATAGGTTATGAAGTAGTAGAAAATACAAATTCAAAAGAAATAAAAAAACTAATAGCGGGAAAGACCGTTGTAATAGCGGGTCAATCTGGTGCAGGTAAATCATCATTATTAAATAGACTAGATAAAACATTAGATTTACAAACGAGTGAAATATCAAAGGCACTAGGTAGAGGAAAACACACTACAAGATGTGTAACCCTATACGAAATAGAGGGAAGCCTAATAGCAGATACACCTGGCTTTTCATCAGTGGATTTTAGAGGTATGTCAAAAATAGAAATAAGAGATAATATGAAGGAAATGTTTGATAATCTTGAAAAATGTAAATATAGAGATTGCATGCATATCAAGGAAGATGAATGTGAAATAAAAAGATTAGTAGAACAAAAAGAAATACTACTATCTAGATATGAAAACTATAAATCCTTTATAGGAGGAAAATAAAATGGAATTATCAGTATCAGTACTAAATGCAAAAGATAAAAGTGAAATGATAAATATATTAAATAAAACGGATATTTCATATATTCATATTGATGTAATGGACGGACAATTTGTTCCACAAACATCATTATCACCACAAGAAATAATAGAATTATCTAAGGTATCTGATAAAAAACTAGATGTTCATCTAATGGTCGAAGACCCTATATCTTATGTAGAACAAATAAAAGATTTAAAAAACATTGAATATATAACAATTCATTTAGAAATAGATAAAGATATAAAAGAAATATTATCAAAAATAAAATCATATGGATATAAGAGTGGTCTTTCAATAAAACCAAATACAGATATAAAATCTCTTATTCCATACTTAGAAGATTTAGATTTAATACTTCTAATGACTGTGGAACCTGGTCTTGGAGGACAACCATTTATTGAATCAAGTACAAAGAAAATACAGGACCTAAAAAACTTAGTCAATAATATCAACATCAAAATTGAAGTTGATGGCGGAATCAATAATAAAACAATAAACTTGGTTAAGGAAGCTAATATCTTTGTCATAGGTTCATATATAACAAAAAGTGAAAACCCTACTGAGGTAATAAATAATTTATTAGTATAAAAAACACTCCTATCTTTATAATAATAAAGAAAGGAGTTTTATTATGGAAGAAAAAGAAAAGTCACTAGAAAAAGAAATATTATCTGAAGAATATATACTAGGTAAACAGTACTATAATAAAATACTAGAAAAAGCAAAAGAAGATGTACATAAATATGAATAATAAAAAGTGGATAAATACTATCCACTTTTAAAATACATAATTAAGCAGCTTGATTGTTTTTCTTCATTGCTCTAGCTTCTCTAACACTTGTTTTAATCTTATTTCCATCTTTATCTATAACAGTAGTAAAATTAACCTTTTGAGTACTTTTTGTAATTTTTAAACAGTTAGGTCTATTGTTTACAGATCTAGTTTTTTTAGTTGTTACTTTCTTCATCGTATTCCCTCCTCATCAGTTCGATATTAACTTTATCACAAAAAACACTTTTAGTCAACAATTATTTCAAATTTTACCGCTATCTACTTTCTTTTTTTATGAATTCTCTAAGTATTTTAGTAATAGCTCTTTTTTCGATTCTAGAAACATAACTTCTTGAAATACCAAGTTTTTTTGCAATTTCTTTTTGTGTGATCTCGTCAGTATTATCAAGCCCATATCTCTTAGTTAGTACTTCTCTTTCTCTTGGAGTAAGTACTTTTAAATATTTTTTCAGAAGTTTAATATTATCATTTATATATATATCTTCTGCAAAATCAGGATCTTCTGTTTTAAGTACATCAAGTATAGTCACTTCATTACCATCCTTATCATAACTAATCCCATCATAAATACTTACGTTTTTAGAGTTCTTTTTATCCGCTCTAAAATACATCAAAATTTCATTTTCTGCACATTTTGCAATATAAGTAGTAAGCCTTACATTCTTACTAGGAGAAAAACTATCAATACCTTTTATTAAACCAACAGTACCAATACCAATTAAATCATCAACATCATTTGTACTAGTTTCAAATTTCTTAACAATATGAGCAACGAGTCTTAGGTTATGTTCTATAAGTTTAGCTCTTGCATCTTTATCACCTTTCATCATTTTCTCTACATACATTTCTTCATCTTCTTTAGATAAAGGTTCTGGAAATACATTGTTAGAGTAAGACCCGGTAAAGAAAACTAAATTATTAACAATAAAATCAAAAAGATTAAATAACACAAATATCCCCTCCTAAAAAAATATATGCAAAAAGAAGTGAAAATAAAAAATATATAAGTAAAATTCTTTCCTTTTCGACAAAAATAAAGTATAATTATTTTGAGGTGAAACATGAACTATTTCTTTCCAGATGTCTATCAAAAAAGCATATATACAATAAATTATGAAAAACTAAAAGATAATGGTATTAAATGTTTATTATTTGATCTAGATAATACCTGTGTTCCGTATGTAGAAAGAGTACCAACAAAAAAACTAAAAAATCACTTCTCAAAATTAGAAGATATGGGATTTAAGGTAATAATATTTTCAAATTCACCAAAAGAAAGATTAAAACCATTTAAACAAGAATTAAATGTTGACTGCTGTCATAAAGCAGGAAAACCAAGAAAAACAAAATTCCTAAAAATATTAAAAACATATAATTACGATTTATCTGAAGTAGCCATAATAGGAGACCAATTAATGACAGATATTTATGGTGGTAATAAAGTTGGAATCATGACAATTCTAGTAAATCCAATGTCAAGTATAGACATGCCATTTACAAAGATACATCGTTATGTAGAAAAAAAGAAAATAAATAAAATGACTAAAAAAGGTATATTTAAAGTGGGGGAATATTATGATTAAAAAATGTATAGGATGCGGAGTAACTCTTCAAACAAATAATGAAAATGAACATGGATATGTAGATAATATTGATAAAGAAATATGTGAGAGATGTTTTAAATTAAAAAATTATGGACAGTACAAAGAAGTAACACTAGGTAATGAAACATATAAACAAATACTAAGAGAAATACCAAAAAATTCACTAGTGGTATATCTAACGTCTCTATTAAATATAAACCTAGACTATATAAAAGATTGTAAAAATGTAATAATAGTATTAACGAAAAAAGATTTACTACCTAAATCAGTA
>JAZTXT010000002.1:0-9395 GCA_045636525.1 Bacilli bacterium
ATTATTGATAATGATAAGGTAAAAATTATTGAATTTGTTGATAATATTGATAAAAATGGTAAAGAAATAGGTAAATTTGTTGAAGAGATGATTATCTTTTTAAAGGATGTTGTTTTATATAAAAATGCTAATTATTTATCTAGTATTGAGATGAAGAATGATAATATTAAGTTAGTTAGTGAAATATATAGTGGTAGAAATTTATATGATTTAATAGAGTGTTTGAATAATGCTCAAAATGTTATTAAATTTTCTACTCATGGGTCTATTGTTTTCTTAACTTCGATACTTAAATTTTCTGATATGAATTATGGAAAAGAGGTAGAGATTATTTCCCGGGAAATAAATGAGCCTCAAAAAGTAATTTTGAAGGAAAAAAGTACCTCAAAAAATGATTTTGAGCCTGTGGATAAAGTAGAAGTTAAGGAAGAAAATATTTCCCAGGAAATAATTAGTAAAAAAGAGAGTAATTATTCAGAGGAAGAAGTGGAACTTAGAATTAATAATGCGCTCGCATTAGCTTCTAAAGATGTACTTAAAGATATTAAAAATAAATGGAATGTTATTGATGAGTATTTCTATGAAGATGATTATTCGATGGCTGCGGGAATATTAAAAGACTGTAGCGCAGTTGTGGCATCATCTGAATATGTTATTATAGAGAATAAATATGATTCTGGTGCGGATAGAATTAATGAAAATGCAACTGATATTGAAAAATTATTTGAAAAAGCTTTTGATATGAAGGTGTTTGTTGTTGGTATTTCTTCTTCTGAATGGGAAAAGAGAAAGAATAAGTATATTAGTGATATTAAGAATGGTATTAAATATACTGTTAAAGAAAGAAAAATAGAAGAAAATACAAAAATAGAGAAGACTCCTGTTGATGAATTAATTGATTTAGTAGGAGATAGTTTGATTGAATATAAATAAAATAAAGGAGATGAAAGATTATGAATATGCAAGCTATTATGATGCAAGCTAAGAAAATGCAAAAAGATATGGAAAATAAACAAAAGGAATTAGAGGGTAAATTTTATGAAGGTAAATCTCAATTAGTTACTGCGACTATGAGTGGTAAGAATGAACTTGTTTCTATTAAGATAGATACTGATGAAATTTCTTCAGATGATAAGGAAATGCTTGAAGATATGGTTATGATAGCAGTTAATGATGCTATTAAAAAGATGGAAGCAGATAAACAAGAAAAATTTGGTAAATATGGCCAAATGCTTAATGGTTTAATGTAATGTATCCGAATAGTATTAAGAATATTATTGATTGTTTTAAAGATTTACCTGGTATTGGAGAGAAGACTGCTGAAAGACTTGCTTTTTCCTTAATTAATTTTAGTAAGGAAAAACTTACTTCTTTTTCTGATGCTATATGTGATGTTAGGGATAAACTAACTTATTGTGATATATGTGGTAATATTACAGAAAAAGAAATTTGTGATATTTGTGCTGATAAAGAGAGAAAATCTAGTATTATATTTGTAGTAGAGAAAGCTAAAGATATTTCTTTATTTGAAAAAATAAATATTTTTAATGGTAAATACCATGTACTTGGAGGATTAATATCTCCACTTGAAGGTATTGGACCAGAAGATATTAATATTAATAAATTATTATCTAGAATTGATAAAGAAGAGATAGAAGAACTTATACTTGCTTTAAAACCTTCGATTGAAGGAGAGACTACTATGCAATATATTAAGAAAGTGCTAGAAAGTAAAAATATTAAGGTAACTAGGATTGCTACTGGTATTCCTATTGGTACTGATATTGAATATATTGATTCTATGACTTTAGAGTTTGCTTTTGAGGGTAGAAAAGACATATAACAATTTAATAATCATATATTTTACTAGGTGAAATATATGATTAAATTTATATTTAATGTAGTAAAGAAGTTAATACTTGGATTACTTTTGTTGTATGCATATAATATGATTGTGTATCCACTTAATGCTACTGTTCCTATGAATGTATTTACGATAGTATTTGTTACTATTTTAGGCTTTCCTGGGATGATAGGGCTTTGCTTATTTTCATTATTTATTATTTAGGGAGGTATCTTATGTTAGAAGGTTATAAAGATGGACAACCTGTAGTTTATAGCATACTTATGAATGCTATTAATAATGGGAAGTTATCACATGCTTATATTTTTGATTCTAATGGTAATTCTGATGTTTTTGACATTGTTTTATCTTTTGTAAAGATGATTTTGTGTAAAGATATAGATGATGAAAATGAAAAAAGTGTTATATGTAAGAGGGTCGATGATGGTAATTATTTAGATGTTAAGATTATTGAACCTGATGGAATGTGGATAAAGAAAGATCAGTTATTAGATTTGCAAAGTGAGTTTAATAAAAGGTCTTTTGAGGGCGCTAAGAAGATTTATATTATTAAAAATGCAGAAAGGATGAATCCTCAGACTTCTAATTCTATACTTAAATTTTTAGAGGAACCTGTTGATGATATTATAGCTATCTTGGTTGTGGACAACGTAAATTTACTTCTTTCGACTATTATCTCTAGATGTCAACTTATTAAACTTAATAAAAGGAATTTTGATGATAGTACTCTTGTTAATTTTAATAATTTGATTAAGAATAGTGAACTTAATAGTTTAAGTGATGAGGAAAGGGTTAAATTTATCGGGGATATTCTTAAATTTATTATGTATATTGAGAATTATGGCCTTGATACTATTGTTTATGCTAAAAGTTTGTGGCATAATAATTTTAAGGACAGAAGTACATCTCTTTATGCATTAGAGGTTATGATAATGTTTTATTATGATGTTATGAAATGTTTATCTGGTACTAAGGGATTATTCTTTGAAGATAAAATAGATAGTGTACAAGCTGTTAGTGAGAAAAATGATTATATATCTATTGCTAAAAAGATTGAGTATATAGATGAAGCTAAGAATAATATTAAAAGAAATTTGAATGTTAATTTACTTATTGATAAACTTATTATAGAAATGTGTGGTGATTAGAATGAAAGTTGTTGGTGTTAAAGTTAATGGTTCTAATAAGACTGTTTATTATAATGATAATGATCTTAATTTAAAGATTAATCTTACTGTTATTATTAATACTGACAGGGGATTACAATTTGGTACTGTTACTGAATTTTCTGATGATGAGAATTTTGATAAATATGATAGTGTAATTAGAATTGCGTCAAAAAAGGACTATTTACAACATTTGAAGAATCAAGAAGATGAGAAAAAAGCTCTTGAAAAGTGTAAAGAGTTAATTGTTAAAAATGATCTTAATATGACTGTGATTGATGCTAGTTATAACTTCGATAAGAGTCAATTGTTATTTAGATTTGTATCTGATGAAAGGGTTGATTTTAGACAGCTTGCTAAGGAACTTGGCGCTAAACTTAGAACTAGAATTGAACTTAGACAGATAGGTGTTAGGGATAAAGCTAAAGAGATTGGTGGACTAGGTCCTTGTGGTAGATTTTTATGTTGTAATACTTTTTTGACATCATTTGACACTGTGTCAATTAGCATGGCAAAAAATCAGGGACTTGCTTTAAATCCTACGAAGATTAATGGTGTATGTGGAAGACTTTTATGTTGTCTTAATTATGAAAATGATGAATATGTTGAAGCTAAAAAGGGGATTCCTGATGTTGGTAAGAAAGTTACTATTAAAGGAAAAGAAGGTAAAGTAATTTCTTCTGATCCTCTTCAAGGAAAATATAAAGTTTTAATTGATAATGAAGTAATAGAAGTTGATAAGAATGATAGTAAGAAATAATTTATTAAATTTTAAGGATGCTTATATATATCAAGATACTGAATATTTCAAGATGTCTATGGATTCAATGCTCTTAGCTAACTTTGTAACTATTAATTTAAGGGATAAGATGATTCTTGATATTGCTACTGGTAATGCTCCTATACCTATGCTTTTAACTTATAGAACAAAAACTAAGATATATGGTGTTGAGTTACAAGAACCGGTTTATAATTTGGGTAGGATATCTATTCATGAGAATAAGATGACTGAACAAATTACTTTAATTAATGATGATGCAAAGAATTTAGTCGATACATTTGAAAGTGATACTTTTGATATTATTACTTGTAATCCTCCTTATTTTAAAACTAATAATAAAGAATTTGAAAATGATAATGAGGTTAAGACATTAGCAAGACATGAAAAGAGTTTAATGCTTGAAGATATATTTGTTATAGCAAGGAAACTTCTTAAAAATAATGGAAGACTTGCTATGGTACATAGAACAGAGCGATTTATAGAAATTATTGAAATGGCTAAAAAATATAATTTTGAGCCTAAGAGAGTTAGATTTGTGTATCCTAATAGTAAGAAGGTAAGTGATCTTGTACTTGTAGAATGCGCGCTTAATGGTAAACCAGGTTTAAAGATGGAACAGCCTTTATTTGTATATGATGATAAAGGTGAATATACAGAAGAAGTTAGAATAATGTTTGGAGAGTGATATAATGGTACAAAATAGTTATGATGGAACATCTACTTTGTATTTGGTGCCTACTCCTATAGGTAATTTAGACGATATGACTTATAGGGCAGTTAAGGTACTTAGTGAAGTAGAAGTTATTTTTTCAGAGGATACAAGGGTTACTCTTAATTTACTTAATTATTTTGATATTAAGAAGAAACTTATATCACTACATGAACATAATGAAGATATTGTTAAAGATAAAGTTCTTGAATTTTTAAGAGATGGTAAGAGCATAGCTCTTGTTACTGATAGAGGAACTCCAATAGTTAGTGATCCAGGATATAAAACAGTTAAATATGTTAGTGATAATGGATTTAATGTTGTTTCTTTACCTGGAGCTACTGCATTAATACCTGCACTTACTGCTAGTGGTGTTAAGAGTCAACCATTTTTGTTTTATGGATTTTTAGATAGTAAAGATAGTAAAAGAAAAAAAGAGCTAGAGGACTTGAAAGATAATGAATATACTATTATTTTCTATGAAGCTCCTCATAGGATTATTAAGACACTTGAACTTATGAAAGACATTCTTGGAGATAGAGAGATAAGTATATCGAGAGAGATTACTAAGAAGTTTGAAACTGTATATCGTGGTAAGTTTAGTGAGGTTATTCCTAATATTCCTGATAAGGGTGAATTTGTAATTGTAGTATCTGGTGCTGAAGATAAAGAGATAGATAGTAATTTAAGTGTTAAGGAAGCTGTTAATTTATATATTAAGGCAGGTCTTGATGTTATGAGTTCTATTAAGAAAGTTGCTAAAGATAGAGGTGTTCCTAAAGGAGATATATATAAGGAATATCATCGGGAGGATGAATAATGAAATTAGTTGTAGGACTTGGTAATCCAGGTAATGAATATGCTAAAACTAGACATAATATTGGATTTCAGTTACTTGATTATATTGCTAATAAAAATAATATTGAATTTAAGAGTGATAAGAAATTTAATGCAGAATGTGCTACATATATTGTAAATGGTGAGAAAGTACATTTAATTAAACCTTTATCATATATGAATTTATCTGGTACTGTTGTTAGTAAGTATACTAATTTTTATAATATAGAACCTAGTGATATTCTTGTTATTCAAGATGATTTGGATATGGATTTTGGTAAGATTAGAATACTATACGATAGTACTAGTGGTGGACACAATGGTATTAAGAATATTATAGAATGCTTGGGAACTAAAGAGTTTTCTAGATTGAAGATTGGTATATCTAAAACACGCGAATATGAAACTAAAGATTATGTACTTGGTAAGTTTAGTAAAGAGGAAAGTGAAATGCTTACGAATATATATTCTAACTTAGAGAATATTATAGATGACTTTATTAGTTTAGATACTGAGAAATTAAAACAAAAATATAATAGTATGAATAAATAGATTTGGATACATGAAATATGTATCTTTTAGTGTTGATAGGAGGTGAATATTTATGAAATTTTTTGATAATTTATTTGATGTTGATTTAAAAGACGAATATTTAGTATCAGGTTTAAATAAAGAACTTAATAGCATATATATTTATGAATATTTTAATAAAAATAATAAGAATTTACTAGTGTTTGCTAACTCTTTATTTGAAGCTAATGATTTTTATAATAGATTATCTTGTTATACTGATAAGGTATTATTTTTTCCTATGGATGATTTTATAGCTAGTGAGGCTACTGCGATTAGTCCTGAGTTTATGATAGAGAGACTTAATACTTTGAATAAGTTATTAGATAATGATAAATATATTGTTGTTACTAATTTGATGGGAATTCTTAGATATTTACCTAGTAAAAGTTTATATAAAGATAAGATTATTAATATAAAGAATAATGATGATTTTGATAGAGATAATTTTATTTCTAATTTATATGATTTAGGATATGAGAAAGTACCTGTTGTTACTAAGACTGGTGAGATGGCTATTAGAGGATATGTTATTGATGTGTTTCCTATTACTTATGATAATCCTATTAGAATAGAGTTTTGGGGAGATACTATTGATAGTATTAAGTATTTTGATTTAGATAGTCAGATATCTAATGATAAGATAGAGGAGGCTATTATTTATTCATTTACCGAATTTTTAGTAGACACTATTAGTGAAATAGAAGATAAATATAGGAAACAAAAATATTTACCTAACTATTCTGATAAGGTAAGTGGTCTTTGGGAATATATAGATGATTTTACTTTGTTTTATTACGATTATAATCAAATTACTACTAGTTATAATTTACTTAGAGAGACAATATTTGGATATAATAGTGAAGTAAATGATGATATAAACACTAATTATATGTTTGATATTACTGATATTAAATCTAATGGTAATATATATATGATGGGTATAGATAATATTCTTGATATTAAACTTAAGAATAAATATAATTATTTATCTTTTAGTATTGATAATTATGGTGGTAATTTTGAGAAAATAAAGAATGATTTAGATAAATATGTAGCTCAAGGTAAGACAGTTGTATTTTGTATAGATAATAAGAATGTTGTAAAGAGAATTGTTAGTTATTTAGAGATATTAGATGATGTTATTTTAACTACTGACGATAATATTATTGATGGTAAGATTAATATTATTAATAAATATATTGTTAATGGTTTTATGTATGATAAGTACGTTGTGATATCCTCAAATGATTTATTTGGTAAAGTAGAAGAGAGAAAGAAGAAAAATAATAAGTATAGAGTAGGTACTAAGATTAGTAATATTACTAATTTAGAGAAGGGTGATTTTGTTGTTCATATTGATCATGGTATTGGTCAGTATATAGAAATTACTACTTTAACTAAGAATGGTCTAAAAAAAGATTATATTAAACTTATTTATGCTGATGGTGATGTACTTTATTTACCTGTTGAAATGATTGATAAGATTACTAAGTTTTCTGGTAATGATGGTGCGATTGTTAGATTAGATAAACTAGGGTCTGATAACTGGGAGAAGAAGAAAGCAAGAGTTAGAAAGAGACTAGAGAGTATTGCAGGAGATCTTATTAAAGTATCTGCGGAGAGAGAAGCTACTAAGGGATATGCGTTTAGTCTTGATGATGAGAATCAGGTTTTGTTTGAGAGTAAGTTTAAGTATGAACCTACTAGTGACCAAGTAAGAGCAATTGATATGATTAAAAGAGAGATGGAACGTGATAAACCAATGGATATGCTTTTATGTGGAGACGTTGGTTATGGTAAAACTGAGGTTGCTTTTAGAGCTATATTTAAAGCTATTAATGATGGTAAACAGGCATGCTATTTATGTCCTACGACTATCTTATCTAGTCAGCAGTATAATTCTGCGTTAGAAAGATTTGCTGATTTTCCTATTAATATTGCTTTACTTAATAGATTTACATCTCAAAAAGAACAAACTATTATTTTACAAAAGTTAAAAGAAGGTAAAATTGATATTTTATTTGGTACTCATAAATTATTAAATGATAAGGTTGAATTTAAAGATTTAGGATTACTTGTTATAGATGAAGAACAAAGATTTGGTGTTGTTCATAAAGAGAAGATTAAGAAATATAAAGCAAGTGTGGATGTACTTACTTTGTCTGCGACTCCTATTCCTAGAACATTACAGATGTCTATGTCCGGTATTAGAGGACTAGCTTTAATTGAGACTCCACCCGAGAAGAGAAGACCTATTCAAACTTATGTTATGCCTGAAAATAAAAATATTATTAAGGATGCTATATATAAAGAATTATCAAGAGAAGGTCAAGTATTTATGCTTTATAATAGTGTTGAGAGAATAGATAGTAAACTATCTGAAATAAAGGCTTTGGTACCTGAGGCGTCTATTAGATATGCACATGGTAGAATGTCTAAAGAAGAGTTAGAGAACATTATGAATGATTTTACTAATCATGAATTTGATATTCTTCTTTGTACTACTATTATTGAGACTGGTATTGATATACCTAATGTTAATACTTTAATTATTATTGATGCTGATCATTTTGGATTATCTCAGTTATATCAAATTAGAGGTAGAATAGGTAGAAGTGATAGAATTGGTTATGCTTATTTAATGTATAATAATAGAAAAGAACTTAATGATTTAGCTGTAAAGAGACTTAATACTATTAAAGAATTTACTGAACTTGGTAGTGGATTTAAGATTGCTATGAGGGATTTATCTATTCGTGGTGCTGGAGATATTCTTGGTAGTGAGCAGTCTGGTTTTATAGATAGTATTGGTATTGATTTATATTTAAAAATGCTTAAAGAAGAAGTTGATAAACTTAAAGGTATAGAAGTTAAAGAGGAGACTCCTGATATAGGAAAACCTTTAATCGAAGTTGAGACACATATATCTGATGATTATACTAGTGATGATGAACTTAAGATTGAAATACATAAAATGATTAATGATATTAATTCTCTAGAAGATATTCATAAACTTAAAGATGTACTTGAAAATAGATTTGGTAAGATTACTGAAGAAATGGTTATTTATATGCATGAAGAGTGGTTTGAAAAGCAGGCAAAAAAACTTGGTATTACTGATACAAGACAAAATAAGAATTTTGTTGAGGTTGTTATACCGGTATTAACATCTATGAAGATAGATGGAGAAAAATTATTCTTTACTGCTTATGATATATCTAAGTATTTTAGATTTTCTTATAAAGATAAAAAGATACACATTTTATTAGATACTATAAAATTAGATAAACATTTTATATATTATTTTAATGAATTATTTGAGAAAATAATTAATAATTAAAAAGTCAAGTGCAACTTTTGAATAATCTAAAATATCTGTGATTTAATACGATTTTATGCCGAGAAAATCTATTTGTAATGGGTTGATAGATTTCATCATACTTAGTTAGTAATCATCTCAAATTA
>JAZTXT010000003.1:0-2615 GCA_045636525.1 Bacilli bacterium
GAAAGAAAATATCGTAGAAAAAATTGATCAAATGGAAAACTATGATTATTATCTAGATGATAAAGCAACAGATTATTATAAAGTATTATATGATGAATTAAAAAATATTTTAAATAATGAAACAGTAAACGATGAAGAATATGCAAAAGTTATCTCAAAACTATTTATAGCAGACTTATTTACACTTGACAATAAAATTACTTCTAGTGACATTGGTGGTCTTCAATTTGTATATACAGATTTCAAAGAAGACTTTGTAAACATTGCTAAAACAACACTATACTCATCAGTAGAAAGTAATATTTATAATGACAGAACACAAGAATTACCAATTGTCACAAGCGTTGAAATTAGTAGTATAACACAATCAACATTTAATTATAATGAAACAGAATACAATTCCTACAATGTTTCAGTTAACATAAATTATGAAACAGATTTAGGATATCCTACAAATTATAATTTAACACTTATTAAAAATGATAAATATTTTCAAGTTGTAGCAGGCGAATAAAAAAGAAAAATACTGAAATTATTCAGTATTTTTTTCATCACCTTCATCAGAAGAATCTCCATCAGTTTCACCACTTCCTGGTTCTTCTTTATTTGTATCTTCTTCTTTTGGTAATTCTTCTGGAACATTTTCTTCCTCATCTGGATTAATATCTGGCTCTGTTTCTACACCACTATCTCCATTATCAGGTTCTTTATCCGGATTTTGATTTTCATTATCATCTTCATCATCTTGAATAGTATCATCGCTATTATATATGTAACTTATTTCAATATTTAATTTATCCGTATATATTTCATATATACTTTTACCAAATATATTTTGACTAGTTATAAGATTATGTGTTTTAGTAGTATCTTCTATTTTATTTAATTTTACCTCAATATAACCAAAATTCTTATACCACTTATTAAAGTCAGTCATATTTTTATTAGTAAAGTTTGGTACTATACAATTTTTATTGTTTTTATAATCTTCCTGAATACATTTAGAAAAATCAAATGAACTATTTCCAAAATCTATTACCTTTGCCACTTTAAAAATAATAGTTTTATAAATTAAACTTATATCGTAATTAGCAGGTATACTCTGTTCTATTATTTCGTTATTATAATATCCTTCATCTGCTGTAACTTCAACATACTCAAATTCACATTCCTTACCTATACTAGCACAATAACTTTCAGCATCTTCCTTGGTATCACCAGTCATATCACTTAAAGTATTAACAACTGTTCCGCCATATATTCCACTTCCAATAATAGTGTCCTCATATGGATTATTTATATTGAAACTAAATGTTTTAATCACTTCTTTATCTCTTAAACCAAGATTTTGTTTCATTGCATTACTTACTACATTAATACTATTCTGATGAGCAATAATCATAGATAAATTCATACCACTTATATTAACATACTCTCCATATACTGTTAATGCTAATCTTTGTATATCAAGTGTATTTTCTATATTAGATAAATCAGAATTCATTATAATATTTTTAAATATATTATAGAACGATAATATAGTGTCTTTACTCATATTAGTACTTATATTACCACTTACGACATCTAATAATTCATATATTGTATTTAAATCTTTAACGTTTGTTAATGCATTTAATATTGATTTTATAACAAGTTGTTGATTAAGTCCACGTGTTATATCACTTCTTAAATTATTACTATAATATCCTTTTTCATTATATTTAGCAGGACAATACCCATGCCAAAAATGTCTGTTTCGAGATAATGCTAATGCCTGCTCCCCATCTAAATGTTGAAAACCTTCTTCCACATATACTGTACCAGGTCCAAATTGTCTTCTACTATTTTGTTCACAAAATGCATATGGAACATCAACATCTATTCCACCAAGAGCATTTACTAAATCGACTATACCAACGAAGTTTATCTTTATATAGTAATCTATATTTATATCAACTAAATTAGATACAGTATCAACAACACATTTATCAGAATACCAACCAGAAGAATTAATTTTATGTTTTCCGCCAGTACATGCTATCCTTGTATAAGTATCTCTTGGAATACTAAGCATAGTAGCACCCAAGGTATCAGGATTAAATGTTACTAAAAGTAAAGTATCTGCATTATATGAACTACTTAATGTATCTACTCCCATAAGTAGTATTGTAAATGGTTTGTTTACATCTTGATTAACAAGTTCCACTTCTACTTTTTTAGAATCAGAATGAAGCACCTTTACATCATTTGCTATATTTGCATATTTTTCGTCTGCCGCAAACATACTTACATAATTGCTAGGTAAAAATGCATATTTTATTTCATTATTATATAAAGCCTCAACAATATTAAGATATGTTTCATATTTTATAAGTTCTTCTTCTATATTATTTTTATCTACTATTTCCTTAGCATAAGTATACCCATTTTCTATATTTTCATCTGCTATTACACCTATGCTATCATCTATATCAAAAATACTATCAACGCTATTACTACTAAGTGTAACTAGTGACAAAGTATACTCTTCATAATTTTTAGCTATAACATCAAAAACACCATATATTTTTATAAAAGTATAATATAAAAATACTGTTATTGGCAATAATATAATC
>JAZTXT010000004.1:0-9656 GCA_045636525.1 Bacilli bacterium
TATGGCAGACATTCATAAATTCGCACTCGAAGTGCCTGTTATACTCCGTCTTTACCGATTGCTATTTATAATAGCAAAAAACATAAAAATTTCAAAATTTAATTTAAAAATCTTTATGTTTAACATTATACGTGTTATACTATATTTAGGTGGCTAATATGACAAAAAAAAGAATAAGAAGAAAATTAAAAATGGGAAGAATAGTAATTGTTTCTATAATTGGTTTAATGTTGATAACTATTATTGGTGTAATTTATTTTTTTGGTAATAGTGGAATTGCTAATAGTAAAACGGATATGTATTTGGCATCTGATGGTGCCATGATAGATATATACGTTATGGATGAAGATGGAAATCTTAGTGTTAGTGAAAAACTTGTTAGAGGTACTAACATAGTTAGTTTACAAAATGATGTTATTCTTGATGGGGTTAATTATACTGAGATAGAATATGGAGAAAAGAAATGTTATGTTATTAGTGATAATATTGTGTTGAATAAGCGTGATGTTGTTTTAGAGAATGTTAAGTATGTTAGAACTTCTGTTACGGTATATGAAAATGAAACTGATTCAAAGATTGAGTCTTTTATAAAGAAGGGCAATAAACTTGAAGTCATTGATTATGATAAACTTCTTGAAGATGGACACGTTAATATGTACAAGATTAGAAATGGAGATACTGAAGGTTGGGTTTATTCTAAATATTTAGTGGATGATGTAGATAGTGCAAATGCTAATTACAATGAAAATGGAGTATATGATACTCATAAAGATAGAAGGTATAGTAGTAGAGAATTACATGGGGGTAGAGCTTCTACTTTAGATTATTATCCATATGAAAGGGTAAATTTTGTTGATAACACTTTACTTAGAGAAGCTAAAACAATGTATTTGAATGCTAGTAATAATGTTATTAATAATATTGATAAATATCTTGATATTGCTAAGAATAATGGTGTTAATGCGATAGTTGTGGATATTAAAGATGGTGCTCTTGCATATACTTCAGAGGTTGCTAAAGAATATTCGATGACAGCATATGGAACTGCTATTAATGATAATGGCGTTTATAAAAATGCTATTGATAAGATTAAAGAAGCTGGTATTTATGTTATAGGTAGAATAGTTGTATTTAACGATGTACATTATGGTAAAGATCATCCAGAGGATTGTATAAGTAGTACTGCTTCTAGTAGACTTTGGCCTTCTGCTTATAGTAGAGGTGCTTGGGAATATAATGTTGAACTTGCTAAAGAGGCTGTTATTATGATGGGATTTAATGAGATTCAATTTGATTATGTCAGATTTCCTGAGGATGCTTATAATATGTCTGTTAGTGGCAATACTGATTTTAAGAATGTATATGGAGAAGAGAAGGCAGAAGCTGTACAGAACTTCTTGTTTTATGCTACTGATCAAATACATAAAGTAGGAGCATATTTATCAGTTGATGTATTTGGTGAATGTTCTTCTGAATATGTTACAGCATATGGTCAATATTGGCCAGCTATTAGTAATATAGTTGATGCTATTAGTTCGATGCCTTATACTGATCATTTTGGTAGGAATGTTGATACTTGGTCTAATCCTTATAAAACTGTATATAATTGGGCAGTAGGTGCTGCGAAAAGGCAGACTGAAATACCAACTCCAGCGGTGGCTAGGACATGGATTACTGCTTATGATACTCCATATTGGAATCCTAAAGTTACATATGATGCTAGTAAGATATCTGATCAAGTACAGGCTTTATATGATGCTGGGCTTTCTGGTGGATTTATTACATGGAATTCAGCTTCTAGCTTATATAAATATGAACAGATTAAATTGGCTTTTGCTAAAGATTATAGTTAGGGAGGTTTTTTATGAATACTATAGAAGTAGAAAAAAATAAATATGAGATTGTTACGGATTATAAAGGTGGTTTTGATTTGGAAGAATTTACTGGTCATTATACCGACTTTTTTGAGGATTATGATTATTTAGTTGGTGATATTGCTTATGGTAAATTAAGACTTAAAGGTTTTTATGATAGTGATAACAAGAAAGTTAAAAAAATTAATGATTTTAAATATTTGGACAAGTATTTAGAAGAAGATTGTGCCGTTGAGTGTAAGTATTTTGTGCTTAAGAAGATTAAGTAGATTTGGAGATGTTTTTATGCTTGATGTGAATGTATATAAAATTGATCAATGGTATACAGTTAGTATAACAGATGGTGATAAAGTATTTGAAATGATTTTTAGTGGTAATTTAGATTTATACTGGAATTTGTGGAGTATTAATGGGATTGATAAAGAAAAAACTATTTCTTTTGATATTTCTAAAGATAGTTATGTATTGTGGGAATTATTTGATAATTTATATAATGATTTCCAAGAATGTTCTGTTTCTGAAGTTGATTATGCACAATTGATACTTTGTGAGAGTAGTGAGGAAATTAAAAGGGTATATGATAGATGTAAGAACAGAAATTTGTTTTTAAAAAATACTAATATATATAAAGATGTATTTGATGGTACTTCTATTAGATGGGTTTCTGATGATGAATCTTATAATGTTGTTGCTATTATTCCTGATGAGGATAAATATGTAATAGAATTTACTTCTGGGGAAAAAAAGATTAGTTATTTGTGGGGTCATGGTATTAGATTTAGAAATAGTGGTAGTTCTCATGAACCTTTTAATCAATTGTTTATGAAGTTATATAATAAGATTATAAGTGATGAATATGATTTTAATCAGGTACATATAGATGAGTATATTAGAAAATTAAAAAAAGCATAATTATGCTTTTTATTTTGACTTGTAAATTGATTTTAGTTTATTTTACTGATATTTGACAATAAAAAAACTAACTACATTAGTTAGTTAAAATCTGAGTGGTGCCTCGTTGGAGATTCGAACTCCAGACCCTTTGATTAAAAGTCAAATGCTCTACCGACTGAGCTAACGAAGCATAGATAAATGGTTGCCTCGGCAAGATTCGAACTTACGAAATGCCACAGTCAAAGTGTGGTGCCTTACCGCTTGGCTACGAGGCAATAACCAAAAAGTGGTGGAGGGACATGGATTTGAACCATGGAACCCGAAGGAACAGATTTACAGTCTGCCGCGTTTGACCACTTCGCTATCCCTCCAAAAAAAATGGTGCCGAAAACAGGAATTGAACCCGTAACCTACTGATTACAAGTCAGTTGCTCTACCAATTGAGCTATTTCGGCATAAATATAAAATGGTGGGCGATATAGGACTCGAACCTATGACCCCCTGCTTGTAAGGCAGGTGCTCTAACCAACTGAGCTATTCGCCCACGATTTGTCTCTTGACATGTATTAATATATCATTTATTGATACTGTTTGTCAAGGACTTTTTTTATTTTTTTTATTTTTTTTTACATTTTGTCAGTAATTTCTTTGATTTTTTCATTTATCCATAATTCTAGATTATCTTTTAGTGGCATAAATCCATTTTTTGTTTCAGCCATTCTTTTAAGTCTAGTTCCATCTTTTTTATAGTCAATGTCCTTAATACTAAGTTTTAAATGATTATCTTCATCTACTTCAACTATTTCCACAAAAATATTGTCTCCAACTTTTAAATAATCATTTACATTTTTTACATATCCATATGATATTTCAGATATATGGATTAATCCATCATAGTCTTCAGTGTTTACAAAAGCACCATATTTTTGTACTCCTGTTACTGTTGCTTTTATTACATCGTTCTTTTTTAATTTTTCCATAATATTTTCCTCACAGGTACAATTATAACACTTTTTCTTTTTTTTTAGAAGAATTTCTTGTACTTTTATAAAAAAAAATATATAATAATTTTAGGTGATGAAAATGGAGAAAAAAAATATTGAGAAGAGAATTAATGAAGTTTTAGATAAAATAAGACCATATTTAGAGAATGATGGGGGTTCTGTTAAATTTAATAGGTATGAAAATGGTGTTGTATATGTAACTTTAGTTGGTGCATGTTCTAATTGCCCACATGCTACTGCTACATTAGAGGATGGAATTGAAACGGCTTTAGTAAACGAAATTCCTGAGGTAATCAAAGTTGTTAACGAGGATTAATTCCTTGTTTTTTTATCCAATTTATTTCCGGTATGTCATATAATTTTGTTAGAAAGATATATATACTTTGTAAATAATATTCATATTCGTTGATACGATTTATAATAGTATTTAATTCTTTTTCATCTTTTTTACCTGTTATTATTTGATCATAAGTATCAAAATAAAAGCTAGGATATAAAATTCTTGAAAATAGTACTCTTATGCCATATATAGAATAATAATTGTATTTAAAATATTCATTTAATTCTTGGAAGATATTGCTATTATTTTTCCAAAAACTATATTTTATATATTCTGCTAGGTCACGGGCTTTATGATCTAATATTATATTGGTTGGATCATATAATGGATTATATAGATTATTGTGTGATGGTACTTTACCGTCGTGAATAGTGGGTTTTAATTCTAATTTTGTATTAACTAGATATGAGATGGCGTTTTCTGCCATACCGATAAAGTAATCGAAAGATTCTCTTATAAGCGGGTATTTTTTGTAATTTTCATTGATTTGTATTTCATAGTAGTCAATTTTATTTGACCATAGTATTTCCCAATTATTTCGTTCTAAATCTTTTAAATAATTTATATTTGTAATTTTTATATTAGAAAAATTTGAGATAAGTGGTAGGGAAATAATATTTTTATTTTTGTTATAGATTAATATGTATGAAATGTTTTCTATTTTTGTAATAGGATTATTATATTTATTTGGTATAATGCTGTTGATATTTATTTTTTTAGATAGCATATTATTTAATTTATAAGTTGTATCTACGAGTCTTTCATCGTTGTAATATGGTTTAAAGATGTAGTTGTTTTTGTTGATACTAAAAAAATAGTAATCATTTTTACTATGTAATTTATCTATTTTTATATTATAATAAAATTCTATTATATTTTTCATAGTATCCCTCATCATAATTTTATTAAATTTTATTAAAATATAGACTAATAATTTAAAATGTGATAGAATAAAAATTGAGGTAGATATGAAAAAGACAATTAAAGATTTTGATTTAGATGGAAAAAAAGTTATTATTAGATG
Organism: Bacilli bacterium; assembly: GCA_045636525.1. GTDB lineage: Bacteria > Bacillota_I > Bacilli_A > RF39 > UBA660 > CAG-302. The sequence goes on from JAZTXT010000004.1 coordinate 5,137, forward strand.
TGATTTAAATGTTCCTATGAAGGATAATTTAATAGAGGATGATACTAGGATTAAATCTAGTATTAGGACTATTAAATATGCTGTTAATAATGGAGCTAAAGTTATATTACTATCTCATTTAGGTAAAGTTAAGACTGAGGATGATAAACGTAGTAATAGTTTATATCCTGTTAGTGTTAGATTATCTGAATATTTGGAGAAGAAAGTTCTATTTTCTTATGATACTCGAAGTGATGAACTTAGTAAGATGGTTAGTCAATTAGAGAATGGGGATGTTTTATTAATAGAAAATACTAGATTTGAAGATTTAGATGGTAATAAAGAGTCTAACTGTGATCCTGAACTTTCTAGGTATTGGGCAGGTCTTGGGGATATTTTTATTAATGATGCTTATGGAAGTAGTCATAGGGAGCATGCTTCGGTTACTGGTATTCCTAAGTTTTTACCTAGTGGTGTTGGTTTTCTAGTTGAAAAGGAAATAAAGAAGATAGATGGTGTACTTGATAGTAATACGCATCCTTTTATTGTAGTGCTAGGAGGTAAGAAGGTAGATGATAAAATTACTCTTATAGAAAACTTATTAGATAGATGTGATAAACTTTTGATTGGTGGTGCTATGGCTTTTACTTTCTTAAAGTCTAAGGGATATAATACTGGTGATTCTATTGTTAGTGATAAATATTTAGAATTTTGTGAGAAAATGTTAGATATGTATTCAGAAAAAATTGTATTACCTGTTGATTTTGTTTTAGAGGGTGGCATTAAGAATATAGATGATTTTACTGATAGTGATATTGGTTATGATATTGGAACAAAGACAGTAAAATTATTTGAAAAAGAATTAGTTAATGCGAAAAGGGTTATTATTAATGGACCAATGGGTATGTTTGAAGATGATAGATATACTAATGGAACTAATAATATACTTAGGGTGTTAGATAAAAATAAGATTAAAACAGTAGTAGGTGGAGGAGATACAGCATCTGCGGTTAATAAACTTGGATATGGTGATTCTTTTTATCATATTTCTACTGGTGGAGGAGCTACGATGAAGTATTTAGAAGATAAAATTCTCGTAGGAATTGAAGTGATTGAAGATGCAAAAGAAGAAGATTAAGTTATATTTAGTACTTGTGTTTATTTTGTTTGTATTTGTTTTATATTTCTCTCTTAAAGATAATTATATAGCAATTATAAATATTTTGGCTAAAGTTAATATATTTTATTTGTTTATTGGAATACTTTTGGTTTTTCTATCAAAGTATTTGATTGGTATTACGTTATATTATTTAGCTAAGAAAGAGAAAAAAGATACTAGTTTAAAGAAAATGATTCAAATAGCTCTTATTTATCCTTTTTTTGCGGGGATTACGCCTAGTTCTATTGGAGGAGAGTCGTTTGAAATATTTTATTTGAAAGATACTGGTATTCCTTATGGAAAATCATCTAATATAGCTATTCAAAAGTTTATTTTATATCAGTTATCTCTTGTAATTGTAAACTTTATAGCAGTTTTTTTAAATCTGTTTACTGGTATTGTACCTAATACTGGTTTTGTTACATCATCTGTAACACTTAATTTTATTGTTAATATTGTTATCTTAGTATTCTTATTTTTACTTGCTTATAATAAGAAATTTAATCATTTTATAATGAATCATGGATTATCATTTTTACATAAGATTAAGGTAGTTAAGGATTTGAAAAGAACTAAAAAATCATTAGATAGTTATCTTGATAATTTTGATGATGGTGTAGATAAATTAAAACATGATAAGAAGTTGTTTATTAATTTGGTTGTTATTAATGTATTGTCATTAATTGTATTTATATTAGCAGCTCATCCGATTGCTAGAGCTCTTAATATTAATGGTATTAGTATGTTAAATTTATTTATATTGGCTACTTATGCTAAAATGATGTGTTTACTTATAGTTACTCCTGGTAATAGTGGAGCTGCAGAATACTGTTTTATCTATTTATTTACTGGACTTTTGGGGGATGAAGATATAATGGTATATATGCTTATATGGAGATTTGTCACTTATTATATTCCGCTTATAACAGGAGGAGTACTTGCTTTATCGTGGGGAAAGGAAAAGAAAAATGAAAAAACTGATTGTGTTTAATCATAAGATGAGTTTGTTATATGATGATTTATATAGTTATATAGAAAGAACTAATAATATTGATACTGATAATGATATTATTATTTGTCCTTCTAATATATATTTGGAGGCTTTTGTTAATAATTCAGAGTGGCCTTTGGGTGCACAGAATATGCACTATGATACAAATGAGTTACATACTGGGGAAGTGTCTAGTGTTCAACTTAAGTCGTTAGGTATAGAGTATACTATAGTTGGTCATTATGAGAGGGTTAGTGAATTTAAAGAGAGTGTTAGTGTAGTTAATCAAAAACTTATAGCGGCACTTGATTCAAATATTTTTCCAATACTTTGTTTTGGGGAAGATGTTGATGAAGATTATAAAGAGTTATTACCACGACTTCTTGATAGGTATCTAAAAGATATAGAAAATATAGAGTTTATTATATTTGTATATGAACCTATATATGCTATAGGAACAGGTGCTCTTCCTAATACAAAGAAGATTAGTGAGGTTAGTGAATTTGTTTCTAAATATTTAGAAGATAAATATGGTAAGAAGCCGACACTTTTATATGGGGGCTCAGTTGATAGTAGTAATATTAAGAATATTATTAATATTGATTCTTTAAATGGTGTGGTAGTAGGTAATGTATCGTCAGATATTAAAGAAGTGGAAAGAATATTTAAATGTATATAATATAGATAGAGAAGTACTAAGTCAGATATTTCTCTATTTTTTATTATAAAATGGTATAATTCGACATATTTCGCTTATTTCTAGTAGTAAAATATTAACATAAAGAAGAAAGAAGGTATAGAATAATGGAAAAAATTAAAGTTTTAATGATTGATGATAATGTTAATTTAACACAGATGGTGGAGGATTATTTTGAAGATAATTCTAAGATAGAAATAGTAGGGAAAGCGTATGATGGAGAAGAAGGTCTTAAAATTATTAAGGAAGGTACTTTGAAATATGATCTTATTATACTTGATTTAATTATGCCAAAGAGAGATGGTATATCTGTACTTAAGGAGCTTAAGAATTCAAATATAGCTAGTAATATTATTGTGGCTACATCTTATAATGCTCCAGATACGATAAGAAAGGTTAGTGAGCTAGGTGCTAATTATTATATATTAAAGCCTTTTGAACTTAATGATTTAGAAGAAAAGATACTTGATACTTTTTCAGAGATGGATAAGAGAACGATTAATTTATTTAGTAATAATCTTCAGAAATCTATTAGTAAGCTTTTACATGAACTTGGTATGCCTTCACATATTAAGGGATATCAATATATAAGGGAGGCTATATCTATGGTATATGATAATCCTGAGATAATTGGAGGTATTACTAAAGAGTTATATCCTGAGCTTGCTATTCGTTTTGATACTACGGTTTCTAGGGTAGAGAGAGCTATTAGACATGCTATTGAAGTATCTTGGAATAGAGGAGATTGGGATTTGATGGAAGAGGTATTTGGTCATAGTGTTGATATAGATAAAGCTAAGCCAACTAATTCAGAGTTTATTGTAACACTTGCTGATAAACTTAGACTTGAGTATGTTAAGCAAGGTTGTTAAAGGGTACTTGGTAGTACTCTTTTTTTGAAAAAATAACTGTTTTTTTTAGAATATTTATGTTATATTATGTATAGGAGGATCATATGATGAGACAAGATAGACAGATTGAAGAAGTAAAGGATGTAAAAGAGGAGGAAGATACTATCAAACGCGCGATTAATCGTAATAGAGAGGATGAAAAAAAGAAGAAAAACATTATGTATATTATAATTGGTTTACTATGTATTATTTTGGTTGGACTAGTTATTTATATAGTGATAGATAATAATGGAGAAAATAATATTTTAGATAATGGTATTAATGATGAAGTTGTAAATGGGAATGTAGATGATGAAGATACTATAATTCATAGTAATTTAGGGTATGTTTCTTGTGATGATAATACTGCTCTTTTAAATGTTAGAAATTCTACTAATGGAAATATTATAGATGGTCTTTCATGCTATAAGGAGGTTACTATTCTAGAAGAACTATCTGGTACTGATGTATGTGATAGGTGGTATAAAATAAATTATACTAAGAATGGTAGTAGTTATACTGGTTATGCATGTGGTTTATACATTAAGAAGTTAGAGGTAAGTACAAGTGTTGTTAATAATATTAGAGGTCTTATTGATAAGGCTAATGATTATTATGATAATAGTGTGTTAAAAGCTTACTGTGGAAATACTAATGGTACTAAGACTATTGATTTTGATGATAATATAACTGGTGAGTATGTTAAGTCAGAATATAGGAATATTGAAGAACTTAAAAATTATTTATATTCATTTTTGGATAAAAGTTTAATTAAATTGAAATTAGAACTATCTAATATTAATA
>JAZTXT010000005.1:0-17611 GCA_045636525.1 Bacilli bacterium
TTAGTGATAAATTAGAAAGACAAATTAGAAAGAATAAAACTAGATTAAATAGAAATGTTAAAGAAAATGTTCGTGAATTTAACTTTGATTATGTTCTAGAAGATACTGAAGAAGAATCTAAAGAAAAAATAGTTAAGAGAAAAAATATTGAGATGAAGCCTATGGATGAAGAAGAGGCTATTCTTGAAATGGAACTATTAGGACACTCTTTCTTTGTATATAAAGATATGGATACTAATAATGTATGCGTACTTTATAAAAGAAAAGATGGAGACTATGGTTTAATTGAAACTAAATAGTATTAAAGACTAAGAAATTAGTCTTTTTTCTATGTTTTACTAGTTTTTTTCTATATTTTATAGTAAAATACTATTTATAGGAGATGATTAGATGTTTAAGATATTTAAAAAATTATTTGATAATGAATATAAAGAATTATATAAATTTAGAACTATTGCTGATAAGATAGATGCTTTAGATGAAGAAATGAGTAAACTTAGTGATAAGAAGCTAGCAGGATATACTGAAATATTTAAGAAGAGACTTGAAGAAGGAGAGACTCTTGAAGATATCGTTGTTGAAGCTTTTGCAGTTGCAAGGGAAGCTGCTCATAGATGTGTTGGTATGAAACCTTTCTACTGTCAATTACTTGGTGGCCTTGCTATTCACTATGGTAATATAGCAGAGATGAAAACTGGTGAAGGTAAGACACTTACTTGTGTTCTTCCGGCTTATTTAAATGCTCTTACTGGTAAAGGAGTTCATATTGTTACTGTTAATGAATTCTTATCTACTAGGGACTCTGAATGGATGGGGAGTATATTTAGATTTTTAGGTCTTACTGTAGGACTTAACTTAAGAGACTTATCTCCAAAAGAAAAACAAGAAGCTTATGCATGTGATATTTTATATACTACTAATAACGAACTTGGATTTGACTATTTAAGAGATAATATGGTTGTTAAGAAAGAAAAGAGAGTGCAAAGACCACTTAACTTCTGTATTGTCGATGAAGTTGACTCAATACTTATAGATGAAGCTAGAACTCCACTTATTATATCTGGTGGTGCTATGCAATCTGCTAATTTATATTTGGATGCTGATAGATTTGTTAAGAGTCTTAAAGAAAATGAAGACTATATAATGGATGAAAAGAGTAAAGCTGTTAGTCTTACTGATGAAGGTAGTAGAAAAGCAGAAGATAAATTTCATTTAAATAATTTATATGATATTGCTAATACTAGCCTTGTACATCATATTAATCAGTCACTTAAGGCTAATTATGCTATGGATAATGATGTTGATTATGTTGTTCAAGATGGACAAGTTATTATCGTAGACCAATTTACTGGTAGACTTATGAAAGGGAGAGCATTCTCTGAAGGACTTCACCAAGCTATTGAAGCAAAAGAAGGAGTTAAGATTCAACAGGAGACTAAAACACTTGCTACTATTACATTCCAAAATTACTTTAGAATGTATAATAAACTAGCTGGTATGACTGGTACTGCTAAAACTGAAGAAGAAGAATTTAGAAATATATATAATATGTTTGTTATTCAAATTCCTACTAATAGACCTGTTGCTAGGGAAGATGCTACTGACTTATTATATCCTGATAAGGCTGGTAAATATTCTGCTATTGTTAAAGAAATTGAAAGAAGATATAAGACTGGACAACCAGTACTAGTAGGTACTATTGCTATTGAAACTTCTGAACTTATTAGTAAACTTCTTGATAAAAAGAAAATACCTCATGAAGTACTTAATGCTAAGAATCATGCTAGAGAAGCCGAAATTATTGCTCACGCTGGTGAGAAAGGTGCAGTTACTATAGCTACGAATATGGCTGGTCGTGGTACCGATATTAAATTAGGTGAAGGTGTTTTAGAACTTGGTGGACTTTGTGTTATTGGTACTGAAAGACATGAATCTAGAAGAATTGATAATCAGCTTAGAGGTCGTTCTGGCAGACAAGGTGATCCTGGATTTACTCAGTTCTATGTATCATTTGAAGATGATCTTATGATTAGATTTGGATCTGACCATTATAGAGGTATGCTTGCTAATTTAGGATTTGTTGGTGAACAAGCAATACAAAACAAGATGTTTTCCAAAACAGTTGAATCTGCTCAAACTAAGGTTGAAGGTAATAACTTTGATATAAGAAAACAATTATTAAATTATGATGATGTTATGAATAATCAAAGAGAGATTATTTACACAAGAAGAAATGAAATATTGGATAACGAATCAATTCATGATACTGTATGTAATGGATATAGAGAATATATTAGTGAAATTGTTAATTCTCATTTGGTTGAGACTAATAAACTAAAAGAAATCGATTATACTGAAATATTAGAGGCATGTAACGAAAGTTTGCTAAAAAAATATAGACTTAATCTATCTGAAATAAATGGTAGAGGTGCTGAAGAAGTAATTGATATTATATATAATAGTGTAATAAAAGATTACGAAGAAAAACTAGAAGATATTCCAAATGAAGTTAGAGATGAATTTGAAAAAGCAATATCACTTAGAGTTATCGATAATCATTGGATGGAACATATTAGTACTATGAACCATTTAAGAGATGGTATAGGACTTAGAGGATACGCTAATACTAGTCCACTTCAAGCTTATACTATGGAAGGATATCAATTATTTGATGATATGCTTGCTAAAATTAATAAAGATATTAGTATATTCTTACTTAAAGCTGAAATAAGACAAAATTTAGAGAGAAAAGAAGTTGCTAAGAATATTTCTACAAATGATAGTAAAGATACTAAAAAGGTACAAAAGAAAAGTTCTAAAGTTGGTAGAAATGATTTATGTCCATGTGGCAGTGGTAAGAAGTATAAACAATGTTGTGGTAAATAAATATATTTATTTTTAATGTAAAGGTGTCAATGTATTATATATTGGCATCTTTTAAGAATAATTTCAATAAAATATAATAAAATATATAAAGTAGTTGACTAAAAGTGGATATTGTTATATATTAAAATTGTTATTAAATAGTGAGGTATAGGTATGAATGAACAATTAAAAAATATTTTAGATTTTAATAAAAGTATTATCAATGAGTACTGTGACAGTTATATAAATTATTGGGAATTACTTAAAGATTTAAAAAATATAATTATAAATATTGGTAATAATTTAGATAAAACTAAATATGATGAAGTGGAACCTAATATTTGGATAAGTAAAGTAGCGAAGGTTGATAATACTGCTCGTATAATAGGTCCTTGTATTATTGATGATGGTAGTGAAATAAGAGTTAATGCTTTTATAAGAGAAAATGTAATTATTGGAAAGAACTGTGTTGTTGGTAATTCTAGTGAGATTAAAAACTCTGTTTTATTTGACGAAGCGAAAATTCCACATTTTAATTATATTGGTGATTCTATTTTAGGATACAAGACACATTTTGGAGCAGGATCCTTGACTAGTAATGTTAAAAGTGATGTTTCTGATGTTAAAATAACTTTAAATGAAAATAAAGTTGATACTTATATGAAAAAAATTGGTGCACTTGTTGGAGATAATGTTGAGATAGGATGTAATGCTGTTTTAGCTCCAGGGGTTGTTATCGGGAGAAATTCTACTATATATCCTTTGACTATGGTAAGAGGAGAAATAAGTAGTAACAAAATTGTTAAATCAATGAATGAAATTGTGGATAAAAGGATGTAATATGAAAATATATATTGATTTTGATGGTACGTTATTTAATACAGACAAATATACAGAAGATTTTATGAATATATTTAATGAGTATGATATAAGTAAATTATTATTAGATGAAGCTAAAGAATTTCTTTTTAGTGATCATAGATTATTTAATATAAATATTGTTGTAGATTATTTTATAAGTAAATATAATGTCGATAGTAACTTAAGAAATAACATAAATGATCTTTTTAATACGTCTTATGTATATTCAGAAGTATTTGATTGTTTAAATCAATTAAAGGGTATGGGATATGAATTGTATTTATTAACTTATGGAGATGAAATTTTTCAAAAAACAAAGATAAAAGCTTCAAATATTTCTAAATATTTCAAAAAAATTATTATTACGGAAAAAGATAAATCAAAATTAGACATAGATTATAAAAATAGTATTTTTATAGATAATAATCCAGTTGAAATAGAAAAGTTTTATAATTCTAATGCTAAAATAGTAATAAGAATTAGAAGAGATAGTGACAAGTATAAAAAAATGGAGTGCAATATTTCAGATTTAATTGAATGTAAAGATTTTAATCATGTTGTTCAAATTTTGAGAGGTGGGTTTAAAAGTGAATAAAAAAGTTTTAGTTTTTGGCGGAGGAACAGGAATGAGTTGTTTGCTCAAAGGATTAAAACAATTTCCTGTCGATATAGCAGCAGTTGTATCTGTTTGTGATGACGGTGGCTCTACCGGTATTTTAAGGGACGAATTTGATATGCTTGCAGTGGGTGATATTAGAAAAGTTTTAGTGGCACTATCACAAACTGAAAGTTCTGTTGAAGAATTATTAAATCATAGATTTAAAACTAATGGTACATTAAATAAACATACTGTTGGGAATATTATGCTCGCTGCTGTTACAGAGATGACTGGTAGTGTACAACAAGGAATAGAATTATTAAGTAGAATTTTAAACCTTAGAGGAACTGTTATGCCAGTTACTGAAGATAATGTTGTTTTAATAGGAGAAATGGAAGATGGTACATTTGTAGAAGGTGAACATCATATAACTGAGTGTGGAAAAAAAATTAAAAGAATTTTTTATAAAGATGCTCCAGTTATAAATGACCATTTAATAGAAAAAATTAACGAAGCAGACTTAATAGTATTTAGTATGGGGAGTTTATATACAAGTTTACTACCATGTCTTGCATGTGATGAAATAAGAATAGCTATTGATAATAGTAATGCTCCTATTTTATATGCTTGTAATTTATTTACTCAGCCTGGCGAAACTGATGAATTTTCTGTAAGCGATCATGTTGAAGTAATAAATAACTATTTAGGTATTAGAAAAGTTAATATGGTTGTTGCAAATAATGGCGAGATAGATAAAACTCTTGCTCATAAATATTTAACTACTGAGCAAAAAGATCCTGTTGTTTTGGATGAATATAAATTAGAAACTATTGTTGATAAAGTAATTAAAGATGATTTAATTATAATTGAAGATGGTGTGTTTAGACATGATTATGTAACTTTAGGTTCTCTTATATTTTCAGAAATACTTAGAATAAATAAAAATGATAAAATAAAATAAATAATTATAAAACAGATTATTTCTATTTGATTTAAATAATCTTTTTTATTTTATAGTGTTTTAAATTTGTTTGTTTAATGATATAATAAAGAAGTGAAGCGAAGTGTATAAATATGAGTAGTACTAATGATAAAAGAGTTGATATAAGTCCGAATAATCCTTCTATAGTGTTTGATAGTACATTATGTGATCAATGTGGTATATGCAAGAATATATGTAAGATAAACGTAGGAGTATATGGTTATACTGCGGAAGAATATCCCTGTATTAATTGTGGCTGTTGTACTATAGTTTGTCCTAATAAGTGTTTATCTGAAAGAGATGAGACTGATAAACTTAGAGAATACTTGCATAGTGGAAAGACTATCGTTATGCAGATTGCTCCTGCTGTTAGGGTCGCACTAGGAGAAGAATTTGGTATGAAAATTGGTACTAATGTAGAGAGTAAAATGGTTTCTGCTCTTAGAAAAATTGGTGCAGACTATGTATTTGATACTACTTTTGGAGCGGATCTTACTGTTATGGAAGAAGCTTATGAATTGGTTGAAAGAATTAAAAACAGTAAAAAGGGACCAATGTTTACTAGTTGTTGTCCTTCGTGGGTTAAATTTTTAGAAATGTTTTATCCTGAATATATGGATAATTTATCTACATGTAAAAGTCCTATTGCTATGGAAGGAACCATGATTAAGAATTATTTTAGTAAAGTTAATAATATTGATAAAGCAGATATTATTAGTATTGCTATTACTCCATGCACTTCTAAAAAGATGGAAATGATGAACTATGATGATGTAGACTTAGTTATTACTACAAGGGAACTAGCTAAATATTTAAAAGAAGAAAAGATTGATATAAAAAAACTTAAAGATAGTACTTTCAATACTCTTATGAGTAAGGGAAGTGGAGCTGGTGTTATATTTGGTAGTTCTGGTGGTGTTACAGAAGCTACCATTAGAGAGGTATACCATATAATAGCTAAAAGAAGGCCAAAAGGAAGACTTCTTAATTTTAAGGATATAAGGGGGCTATCTAACGTTAAAGAGACAAGTATTACTATTAACGGCATCACCTTAAAGATAGCTGTTATAAATGGAACAGGCGATGCTAGAAAGGTGCTTGAAAAAATAAGGTCAGGAGAATCTTATTATGACTTTATTGAGGTTATGGCCTGTGAAGGTGGTTGTATTGCTGGTGGGGGTCAACCTAGAAATAATATGTCTACACCGGCATTAAAAATAAAAAGATCTAGTGGATTATATAAAAGTGATAAGAAAATGAAAATTCGTAATGCTTTTGATAACCCTGATATAATTGATATATATGAAAATTTTTTAGGAGATATTGGTAGTGATGTGGCGCATAAGTATTTACATACTACTTATAATAGAAAAGGGGAATAATAATGGATGATATTATGAAATTAGCTATTAATGAAGCAAGGAGAACTATGAACAATAATAAAGGCGGTCCATTTGGTGCTGCTATTACGGATGAAGATGGTAATGTTATTGCTGTTGCCTCTAACTTGGTTTTGGAAAGCCATGATCCCACTGCGCATGCTGAAATTAATGCTATTAGGCTTGCTAGCGAGAAACTAGGGACACATGATTTATCTAATTGTGTATTATATGCTACTGGGTATCCTTGCCCTATGTGTTTATCTGCTATTATATGGGCTAATATTAAAAAAGTATATTATGGAACCAAACCAGAAGAGGCAGAAGATATAGGATTTAGAGATGATTTTATATATAAATATTTTGATGGAGAAAATAGTGAAATATTGGAACTTGATAATATAAGTCATGATGAAGCTAAAGATTTATTTGATGAATATAAAAATAATAATAAAGAAATATATTAGGAGGGAATATAGTGGAAAAGGTATATATATTTGGACATAGAAATCCGGATACTGATAGTGTAACATCTGCAATTGCTTTATCTTATTTAAAAAATAAAATAGGAACAAATACTGTCCCTGCAGTACTTAGTTCTATTAACAAAGAATCTAAGTATGCGCTTAATTATTTTAATGTTAAGGAACCTATATTTTTAAATGATGTTAATATTAAAATAAAGGATTTAAAATATACTAAGAATTATACTGTTAAAGAAGAAGATTCTATATATGAAGCTTATTTTAGAATGAATAGGGCTGGTATTAGTAAAATACCTGTTGTTAATAAGAATAGAAAATTACTTGGTATACTTAGTATGAAAGATATTGCTAAGGATCAATTTTCTTTTAATTATAGTTATGTAGATGCTACATATAATAATATATGTGAAGTTATAAAAGGAAGAGAACTTACTAGATTTGATGAAGATATTACTGGTAAGCTTATAGTGGCTGCTTATAAGAGTACTACTTTTATGGAAGAAATTACCCTTGATAGAGATAGTATTTTAATAGTAGGTAATAGACATAGTATACTTGAATATGCTGTTAATTCTGGTGTTAAACTTATTGTTATTACTGGTAATGGAGAAATAAAAAAAGAACACCTGGATACTGCTACTCGAAATAAAGTTAATATTATTGTTACACCTTATACTACACTCGAGACTACTAAGGTATTTAGTTTATGTAATAATGTTACTTCTATTCTTAATACAGAAAAAGTTCTTTGCGTTAGTGAGAATGATGATATTAATGAATTTATTAAAATAGCTAATAAAACTAGATATAGTTATTATCCTGTACTTGATAGAAAAGATAGATGTATGGGTATCATAAGATTATCTGATGTTAGTTTCAGTCATAAAAAGAATGTTATTTTAGTAGATCATAATTCTTATGAACAGTCTGCTATTGGACTTGAAGATGCTAATATTCTTGAAATTATAGATCATCATAATATTGGTACTATTGGTACTAATATGCCTATTAATTTCAGAAATATGCCAGTAGGAAGTACTAATACTATTATTTATAATTTATATAAAGAAAATAGAATTACTATTCCTAAGAATATGGCTGGTTTAATGTTATCTGGTATCTTATCTGATACACTTATTCTTAGAAGTCCTACCACTACAGAATATGACAAGGTGGCAGTAGAGGCTCTTAGTAAAATTGCAAAAGTTGATTATAAAAAGTATGGTCATGATATGATTAAAGCAGGATCATCACTTGAAGGTATGACTATGGAACAAGTACTATATAAGGATTACAAAAATTATACTATCGATAACCAAAGAGTTGGGCTTGGACAAGTTATTACTATGGATATTAAGGAAGTTCTTAATGAAAAAGATGAATATATTAATTTATTAAATAGTGTATCTAATAACAATAATTATTTATTCGTATGTTTATTTGTTACTGATATATTAGAAAATGGTACTTATGTTCTTTATAGTGATAGAGCTAAAGAAATATTAGAGTCTGCTTTTGGTATTAAGGATATAAAACAAGGTCAGTTCTTAAAGAGTATTATTTCTCGTAAGAAACAAATACTTCCAGTACTTATGAATGATATGGAATAGTCAAAATTGACTATTCTTTTTGTTGACTTTTTACTTATTATTATGTATTATATAGTTAGATTGAAGGAAGGTTCTATTATGGGAGAATTACTACAAAATATATTATCTTTAAGAGCAGATATTAGTAAGCTTTCTGAGATTGGTAATGAAAAATCATATGAATACTGTGAACTTGCTATAAAAATTACTGACACTGAAGAAGAAATTGAAAAGATAGGATTAGCAAAAGATAATTTAGAAGAAAATATTATGGACTTTAAATTAAAGAAAGGAATATTTTCTACTTGGCCTATTGGAGCACTTATTTCTCTTAGCTATTTTACATTTTTTATATTTGTTTGCTTAGACAAATTAACTTTTGGAGCTATTTTATTTACTATTATTGGTGCTCCTGCCGTAAGTATATCACTAGCTTTTACATTGTCTGCTTTCTTGATGCATTCTAAATTATTTACTAATTATTTAATAAAAAAACATCCATCTTTAAAACAAATGAATGATAAATTAAATAATTTAATTGTTAGAGCAAGAATAACAGAGAATAATCTTAATGATATTAAAAAGGAAAAAGAAAAAATAACTAATATAATTTTAAATAATGAAGATATAATTGAAAGTAAAAAAGATGAACTTAATAAGTTAGAAGAAGAGTATTTTCATAGTATAATGAATAATCCTATTACAAATGGAACTACTTATACTCTTAGTTCTACTGGTAAAAAGCGTACTAGAACTATAGGAGAAAAACGTAATAAATAAAGAATCTACAAAGTAGATTTTTTTCTTTGTTCGATAGTTAAGTAACTATTATACTTGTACTGGTATATGGAAAATCTACAAAGTAGATTCGGGTTAGGCGAGTATAGGCGAGCCGCATTAATAAATAAAATATTAAACTTTTTGTTTATTATTAAATAGTTTATGATATAATATTAGGAGAAAGAGGTGTTAGAATGATTATATTATCAGTTAATGCTGGTAGTTCATCTTTAAAATTTACTGGTTTTGAGATGCCAAGCGAAGATGTACTTATCAGTGGTGTATTTGAAAGAATTGGTATTGATAATAGTTTTTATACTATTAAGGTAAATGGTGAAAAAATTAAAAAAGAGGTAGATCTTCCTAATCATAAAGTTGCTTTTGAGATATTAATTAAAGAACTTATGGATAATAAGATTGTAGAATCTCTTGATGAAATTAAGGGTGTGGGACATAGAATAGTTCAAGGTGGTGCTTACTTTGATAAGACTGAGGTTGCAACAGAGGATGTTATTGCTAAGATAGATGAGTTAGCAACACTTGCTCCTCTTCATAATCCTCCTGCTATTGTAGGTATTAGAGCTGCTATGGAAGTTATGCCAAGTGCTCTTCAAACTGTAGTATTTGATACTGCATTCCATCAAACAATGGCTCCAACTGAATACATGTATGCTGTTCCTTATTCTTGGTATACAGAATATGGTATTAGAAAATATGGTGCTCATGGTACAAGTCATAAATATGTGGCACTTAGAATGAATGAAATATTAGGTAGAAATGATACTAAACTTATTACTTGTCATATTGGTAATGGTGCTAGTATTTCTGCTGTTCGTGATGGTAAATGTGTAGATACTTCTATGGGTCTTACTCCTAATGCGGGACTTATTATGGGATCTAGATGTGGAGACATGGATGCTACTGTTGTTACTTATGCTATGCAAAAGACTGGTCTTAGTGCAAAAGAAATGGATACTGTTTTAAATAAACAAAGTGGTCTACTTGCTGTAAGTGGTGTAAGTAGTGATTCAAGAGATGTAGAAGATGGTATTAAAGCAGGTAACGAAAGATGTATACTAGCACAAGAGATGTATGTTAAGAGAATTGTTGAATACATTGCTAAATATTATGTACTTCTTGGTGGATGTGATGCTATTATCTTTACTGCTGGTGTTGGAGAAAATTCTATAGATACAAGAAGAGAAGTACTTGAAAAACTTGCTGTACTTGGTATTAAGGTGGACGTGGAGGCTAATAATGTTAGAGGAGTAGAAACTAAGATTACTACTGATGACTCTACTGTTCCAGCATATATTATTCCTACTAATGAAGAATTAATGATTGCTAAAGATACTTATTCTTTAGTATTACAAGGATAATTAATGAATAATATATATAAACAAATATATAAGGAAATTAAAAAGTATGATACTATAGTTATAGCTAGACATATAGGAGCAGATCCTGATGCTTTAGGGTCACAATTTGCTCTAAAAGACATTATACTTAGTTTGTTTCCTGATAAGAAAGTATATGCTGTAGGAAATCCTGCTAGTAGATTTAAGTTCTTTGGTAGTAATGATAAGATAGATGAGGTTAATACTACTAAGGGACTATGTATTGTTTTAGATACTCCTGATATTAAGAGAATTGATGGGGCTAATATAAATAATTTTGAGAGTGTTATTAAGATTGATCATCATCCTTATATTGAGAAGTATGGTAATATAGAGTATATAGATGATGAGGCATGTAGTACTAGTCAATTAATACTAGAATTTGCTTTTAATAATAAGATTAGTTTATCTAAAGAAATAGGAGAAAAATTATATTTAGGAATTGTTGGTGATACTGATAGATTCTTACATGATTATACTACTACTAGGACATTTAAGCTAGTTACTAAATTGCTTGAAGAGACTAATATTGATTTTACATCTTTGTATAAAACTTTATATCAAAGACCAATTACAGAAATTAAATTTGAAGGATATATTTATCAGAATTTGACCCTTACTGATAATGGTGTTGCCTATATTAAACTTACTGATAGGACTATGAAAGAGTATGGAGTAGACAGCGCTGCCGCTGGTAATATGATTAATGATTTGAAGTTTGTTAATGAAATATTAGTTTGGGTATTCTTATCTGAGGATATTAAGAGTAATCTTATTAGAGCTAATATAAGATCAGTTGGTCCATATGTCAATGATACTGCTACTATATTTGGTGGAGGCGGTCATAAGTATGCATCTGGTGCTAAGCTTAGAACATGGGAAGAGGCTGATAAATTGGTTAATGCTTTAGATGAACTTGCTCGTGAATACAAAAAAACAAGTCAGACTATTGTTTGACTTTTTTTTATTGCTATGGTAAAATACATATCTACATGAGGAGTTTACTATAAAGGGAGGATCTTGCTTATGGAAAATAACGTTTTGTCTATTGCACAGGAAATTTTAGAATTGGAAGAATTCGGATTATATACTTATCACAAATATTTAAATGATTATGATAAATGTGTTATTTATAAAGTATTTGCTTATATTTTACGGGAATACAAAGATAATAATAGTATTTTTTATAAATATTTTGATGCTTTCTTTTCTATCGAACTTGAAGATCTTAAGATCAATAAAAGTACTTATACACAATTAGTTAAGAAATATAACGAAGAAATAATAAATAATTATTTTATAAATTTGTTAGAATTTTATAACGATAGTCCCGAGATCAAGAATAAATATGAATATATATATTCACATATTAATATTAACGAGGACGATTATATTTTTTCTGATAACTCCGTTACACAATATTTAAAATCTTTAGATACCAAAATATTAAAAGAAGAAGAGGAAAAAGAGTGTTTTTCTGTTATGGATAAATGTAGAAAGAAAATAAGAATTGCTTATTTTGATGTTAATGATAATATTCTATTTTATAATTTTGATAAAGTTATTTGTTCTATAAGAAATTTAGAACAGTTAAAAATGGTAAATAAACTTAGAAATTTTTTATATCCTAGAGATAGAGAAAAACTTATTAAGAACTATCAAATTTTAAAGGATTATTTTATAGATAATGAATTACTAACGACAGAAAATACTAATGTTTATAAGGAAGATTATTTTAATGAACAAATATCAGAAATTGTGAATTTTGCTATCACAAGAAAAAGGGTAATAGAAGCTAACTTGAGATTGGTTGTTTCTGTTGCTAAAAAATATCGTTCTTCAGGTATGGATATACTAGATTTAATTCAAGAAGGTAATATTGGTCTTTTGAAGGCAATTAAAAAATTTGATATTAAAAAAGGAAATAGAGTTTCTTCATATGCTATTTGGTGGATTAGACAAGCAATTAATTGTGCTATTATAGAACAGGCTCGTACTGTTAGAATTCCTTATAATACTACTGAAAAGATGAATAAGATAAATAGGGCCACTAGAAATCTAGAAGCTAAATATGGATACTATCCAAGTGATCAAGAAATTGCAAATTATTTGAATTTTACTGTAGAACAAGTTACTAACATTAAGGCAAGTTTTAACAATAGTATATCAGTATCTTTAAATTTAGGTGTTGGCGATGATGATGATACAGATCTTGAAAATTTTATAGTAGCAGAAGATTCTGATCCTTTTGATATGGCTGTAAATAATGAGTTAGGTATTAGTTGTGCACAAGCACTTGATACTCTCACAGAAATGCAAAAATTTGTTATTATGCATAGATTTGGATTTGATATAACTGGTGCTAAAACACTTGCAGAAATAGGTAAAATGCTTGGACTTTCTAGAGAAAGAGTTCGACAAATAGAAAATGATGCTATTAAAAAGTTAAAACATCCTACTAGAAGAAAATTTTTTGATGGTTATTACTAATTATTTGATACAAGAAATTACTTGTATCTTTTTTAGTTATGGTTTTCAAAATAGAATAAAAGTGTTATAATTATAGAGAAATGAGGTATAATATGCTAAAAATTAAAAATTTAGATGTATCTATTAACAATAAGAAAATATTAGATAATTTTAATTTAATTATTAATGATGGTGAAGTACATGCTATTATGGGACCTAATGGAGTCGGTAAAAGTACTTTATCTAGAGTAATTATGGGTGACTCTAATTACAAAGTTATTGGTGGCTCAATTATATTTAATGGTGATAATATTCTTCCGTTATCCGTTGATGAAAGAGCTAAAAAAGGCATATTTCTTGCTATGCAATATCCTATGGAAATTGAAGGAGTATCTAATCAGGATTTTTTAAGAACTGCTATGAGTTCAGTTAATAATAAGAGAATTGGATTATATGATTTTATTGTAAAATGTGAAAAAGGTTCCGATGAACTTGAAATGCATAAAGATTTAATTCATAGAAGTCTTAATGTTGGGTTCTCTGGTGGAGAAAAGAAGAAGAATGAAGTGCTTCAAATTAAACTTCTTAATCCTAAATTTATTATTTTAGATGAACTTGTTTCTGGACTTGATGTAGATAGTCTAAGAATAGTTGGAGAAAATATAAAAGTATATAAAGAAGAAAATCCAGATACTTCAATACTTATTATTACTCATCATCCTAAAATACTTGAATATTTGAAACCAGATTTTGTACATGTTATTAATAATGGCTCTATTACTAAGAGTGGTAGTTATGAACTAGCTACCCTTATAGAAAAAATTGGTTATAATCATTATAAATCTAGTGAAATTGACATAACTAATGGAGATTATTATGAATAAAATAAAAGTAGTAGAGAATAAAATTATTCCTTTTGATAATATGGATGTTATAGTAGAAGACAATTCTATTAAGTTTGCTAATAATGGTGATTATTACATTGAATATATAGATTCTAATAATGTTAATTTTACTATTGAATTAGATAAAAATATTTGTATTAATTTATTTGAATATTCTAATAATGATGAGATTAATGTTGATAATAAATATCTGTTAAATAGAAATTCTTCTTTGATACTTAGTAAGTTTTATTGTAATAGGACTACGAGTGAAAAGATTGATATATATTTAAAAGAGGAAAAAGCTAATATTAAATATAATTTTTCTAGTGTTGGTAATGAAAGTGATAAATATATTATTAATATCTATCATGAAGATAAAAATACTAATAGCGATATTTTTAATAGAACCGTAGCAACACCTAATAGTTCTAATATTTTTGATATAAACAGTTATGTTGATGATAATATTCGGAATTGCTATTTAAATCAACATACTAAGATTATCACATTAGGGGACTCTAATAATAAAATAAATCCTAATATGTTTATAGGGGAAGAAAGTACTAATGCAGTTCATTCATCTGTAATCGGCAGTATAAATGAGGATGATTTATTTTATATGATGTCAAGAGGAATTGATTATAATACATGTGTTAGTTTAATCGTTAAGGGAATGATTCTATCTAACATTAATGTTAATATGGAATATAAAGAAAGAATACTTAGAATATTAGATACAATAGGAGGTGAATAAATGAATAGAGATGACTTTAAAATACTAGATAGTAGTATTATTTATTTTGATAATGGCGCTACTACTTTAAAACCAAAATGTGTTAGAGATGGTATAATTAGATATTATGATGAATATACTGCGAATGCACATAGAGGAGATTATAAACTTAGTGCTACTGTAGATAGTATGTATGAAGGTACTAGGGAGAAGGTTAGAAATTTTATTAATGCCAAGGAAACGTCTGAAATTGTTTTTACAAGTGGTACTACTAATGGTATGAATATGATTGTTTTTGGTTATTTTAAGAATCATTTAAAAAAAGATGATGAAGTACTTATTACACTTAGTGAACATGCTGCGAATATTGTTCCTTGGTTTGTATTACAAAAAGAAATAGGTATTAAGGTTAAATATATTGATTTAGATGATAATCATGAAGTAACAATAGATAATGTTAAAAAGGCTATTACTGATAAGACAAAGGTAATATCACTTGCTATGATTACTAATGTTATAGGAGATGAAAGACCTATAAAGGAAATTGCGAAGATAGCTCATGACAATGATATATTAATTGTTGTAGATGCTGCTCAATGTATTGCTCATGAAAAAATTGATGTACAAGATATGAATATTGATTTTATGGCTTTTTCTGGACATAAGACGTATGGTCCAACCGGGATTGGGGTATTATATGGTAAGTTTGATTTGCTTGATAAAATGCTACCTCTTAACTATGGTGGTGGAATGAACGCTATATTTACAAAAGATGGTTATGTTGAACTAAGAGAAATTCCTACTAGACTAGAGGGTGGAACCCCTAATATTGAAGGTGTTTTAGGACTAGGAGAAGCAATATCTTATATAGAAAATGTTGGTATAGATAAGATTAAATTATATGAAAAAAATCTTAGAAGATACCTAATTCAAAGACTTAGTGAACTTGATTTTATTGAATTATATAATAAAGATAATGATAGTAATATAGTAGCATTTAATATTAAGGGTGTATTTGCTCAGGATACAGCAGTATATTTGGATAAATATAACATATGTGTTAGAGCAGGTAATCACTGTGCTAAAATGATTGATAATGTATTTAATGTTAGTAATACTGTTAGAATAAGTCTTAGTTTTTATAATACTAAAGAAGAAGTTGATTTACTTATTAACGTACTTAAAAATAGTTCTAATATATGGAAGGAAATACTGTAATGGATAGAGATCTTAAAAGGAGTATTATTTTAGATAATTATCAAAATCCTAATAAAAAAATGGTTAGTGGTAATGATTATATAAAAATTAATACTAGAAATGTTAGTTGTATTGATAATTTAGACATTTATTTAAAGGTTAATAATGATATTGTTGAAGATATTACTTTTGAAGGAGAAGCTTGTGTTATTAGTATTTCTTCTACTAATATATTAATTAATTTAATTATTGGTAAGACTAAAAAAGAAGCTATATATATTATAGACAATTATTTAAAGATGATTAATGAAGAAGATTATGATAGTGAAGTATTAAAGGAACTTTTAGTATATGATGATACATCAAAACAACCATCTAGAATTAAATGTGCAACTTTATCTGCATCTGGTATTAAAGAATTTTTAGAAAAATAATAATATCACCCTTAATATTAAGGGTGATATTTTTGTAAATATTATGTAAAATTTTTTTATATTATTGTTGCTATATTAAATTTATGGTATTATTGTGGTAGAAAGAGAGATTGTTGTCTATGATAGATATTAATATTGATGATTATAAAGATTATGAAAATGTTACTATTGCCGAGTATGTTGCCGCTATTAAAAATGTTGAAGATATGGCTTTTGAAGCCTTTAAAAAAGGGAATTTAAAAACTGCAAGGCACTATGCTAAAGTATATTTTGTTCTTAATAAACTCCATGGTGAAAAAATAAAAAATGGTAATGGACTAGGTTATAAACCAAAAGTTCATTCTAAATAAAAAAATATATATCAACAGTTATTGTTGATATTTTTTTACCTGATTATACTTGTAGTGGTATAAGGAGGAAGAACGATAGTGATGACGGGTTAGACGAATACTTGGAGCCGCATTAATAATAAAAAAATGTTGTAAAAATGTTTTAAATAGGTTTAATGTTTTTCTTTTTTTTGGTACAATAGTAGGTAGGAAGTTTAGGTGGGAATATGCAGGATAAAATGAAGAAATTATTGGAACAAATTGGTATGAGTAATCAGTATTTAGAGACTGCTAGCGTAGAGAAAATTATTGTTTATGATAAGACTAATTTATGGGAATTTATTATTAAAAACGATAAAATTTTACCTGTGTATATTTATGATGAACTATGTAATAAATTAAAAGGTACTTTTAAAAGTATTAATAATATTATTGTGGATATTAATTGTGATGAAAGTTTAAATGAATATTTGGATGATTATTTTGATAAACTTATTAATAATTTAGTTATTGAAAGTGTTAAATATAAGACTTTTGAAGGTAGAAATTTACTTTTAGAAGATAATAAATATATACAGGTAAAACTTTATCATTTTTAATAATAAATTCCCATAAATTAGTCTTAT
>JAZTXT010000006.1:0-5770 GCA_045636525.1 Bacilli bacterium
TTAGAAAGATACTCATTAAAAAAATTATATGAACAGTTAGAACAAATAAAAAAAGAACAAAATGGATTTAGTATTGAGGAATTACTAGATAATGAATTAAAAAAATATGTATATTATAGTGGATACATAGTAATAAAAAATCTAATTAACAACATAAAAAATGATATTATTAAAAAGAATTCATTTGTAATGGATACAAAAGAAAAAATAATAAATGAATTCAATAAAAGAGTGTTAATAGAATTCAAAGAATACTATAAAAGATTAGAAGTATTAAAAACATTTAAACAAATGAAACTAAAAAAAGAAAAAATAAAAAGACTCATAGCATCACTTGAGACAAATATCGCAAATCCAGAAACATTCAAGTATTTTGAAAATCAAATGATAAATGCACTCGCAGATCTAATATCATTAGAAACAACTAAAGAGCCAAAAATTTATAATAATAAAGAAATTTATAACAATATTGAAAAAGAAAATTATATAAACAAAGATTATGATATTAATCAAAAAATATATCCTAAAAAGAAAATAAAGAAAAACATTTAACAAAAAAATAATAAAGGGGGAATTAAAAATGATAGAAAATAACACAACAATATTTGATATTTTAAATCCAACAGATAATAGTATATTAAAAGATAAAAGTATAATTGAATTAATAAACATAAGAAATCAGTTAAAAAAATATTATCTTGAACCAAGAGAAACTCTTAAAATAAGTAAAGATATAACATTTGGAACAGAAATAGAATTTGAAGATTCCAAAAGAAACTTAATTGAAGAAGAACTTATAAAAACATTTCCCACTAATAATTGGAAAGTAGTAGATGACGGTTCACTAAATGCTGGTGGAGAAATAAATTCACCAATACTAAGAGACACTAAAGAAAACTGGATTGATTTAAATACTGTATGTAGTATAGTAGATAAAAATGCAGTAGTAAATGAAAATACTAGTGCACACGTCCATATTGGAATGCAAATACTTGGAAACAATCCTAAATACTGGTTCAACTTTGCTAAATTATGGATGACATATGAATATATAATAACAAGATTCCTATTTGGAGAATACAATTCAGCAAGAAAAGATTACATAAAGTATACTGCACCAATATCTAGAGATCTAATCGAAGATATAGAAAAATTAGAAAAATATTCTAATTTTAGAAATGCCAAAGAAATATTAACAAAATTAAATAAAACTAACGAAAAAAGAAGAAGTGTTAACTTTAGACACATAGGAATAACTCCATTATATAATTACGATAAAGAAGCCAATAAAAATACTATCGAGTTTAGAAGTGGAAACGGTACATTCGATATTGTTATATGGCAAAATAATATAAACTTACTAGTAAAATTACTTGAATATTGTAAAAGAGAAGATTTTGATGACAAAAGAATAGATAAACATTTATCAGAAATAAGAGAAAGAAATATACCATCAAATCTAATAAAATATTCACAAATCCATATAAATGATGCCTTTGAATTTGCTGATTTAATATTTACAAATAACCTAGATAAAGTATATTTTCTAAGACAATACTTTAAAGATATGACAGTAGGTAGTACTCCACTGACAAAAAGTGAAGAATTTACAACTACTACAAAATCAAAAACAAGAAAAATTGCAGTATAACAATTGACATAAGTAATATATAATTATATAATATTACTAGATTGTTTCTATTACTGCATGTGACAGGTAGTACAAAAAAATAGAATGGGTAGTTCCATTAATAACTATTAAAAAGCGCACATTAAGTGAAATAGGGTGGCACCGCGGATTGTATTCGTCCCTATAATTCATTTAATGTGCTTTTATATTGAAAGAAGGAGTGAGAAAATGAATAAATATAGAACAATTTACTGCGGAGAAGTAAGAAGTGAAAACATCGGAGAAGAAATAAAAGTAGCAGGTTGGGTAGAACAAATAAGAAATTTAGGTAGCTTAGTATTTATTGCACTAAGAGATGAAACTGGTATAATTCAGTTAATTAGCGAAGAAATAGACAAATACAAAGATTTAACAAGAGAAAGTACAATAACAGCAACTGGCGTTGTACGTCATCGTGCCGAAGGTATGACAAATCCAAATATGAAAACAGGAGAGGTAGAAGTACTAGTGTCTTCTTACGAACTTCTAGGAGCAGCAAACCCAGTATTACCATTTGAAATAAATCATAGTACTGATGCATTTGAAGATACAAGATTAAAATATCGTTATTTAGATTTAAGAAATCCAAAGGTACATGAAAAAATATTATTTAGAACAGAAGCAATAGACTTCATGCGAAAAATAATGAAAGAAATGAAGTTTACAGAAATACAAACACCAATCATAACAGCTTCATCACCAGAGGGAGCAAGAGACTTTATCATACCATCAAGAAAATATAAAGGAAAATTTTATGCACTTCCTCAAGCACCACAAATATTTAAACAACTATTAATGTGTTCAGGATTTGATAGATATTTCCAAATAGCACCATGTTTTAGAGATGAAGACCCAAGAAGCGATAGACTATATGGAGAATTCTATCAATTAGACCTTGAATTATCTTTTGCAACAGATGAAGATGTATACAAGGTAGGAGAAAAAATATTCTATGACATCTTTACAACATATGGAAATAAAAAAGTATCACCTGCACCTTTTAGAAGAATCCCATATAGAGAAGCAATACTAAAATATGGTTCAGACAAACCAGATTTAAGAAATCCATTAATAATTGAAGATATAACTGATATCTTATCAAAAAGTACATTTGAACCATTTAAAACAGCACATATAAGAGCTATAACAGTAGAAAATATAGATAAATCAAATTCATGGTATAAAAATATGGAAGAATATATCAAATCAATTGGTGGAGCAGGATTATCATACATAAAAGTTAACCCTGATATGACATTTAAGTCATCGGTAGATAAATTCTTAGATGATAATCTTAGAAAAGAGTTAATAGATAGATGTAATCTAAAAGAGGGAAGCGCACTATTTATTCTAGCAGACTCTAAAAATAAAATAAATAAATTAGCAGGAGCACTTCGTATTAAATTAGGAGAAGAACTAGAACTAATTGATAAAACAAAATATGAATTCTGTATAATAAATGATTTCCCAATGTTTGAATATAACGAAGAAGAAGACACTTGGGATTTCGGACATAATCCATTTAGTATGCCACAAGGAGGATTAGAAGCATTAACAAAAGATAATATTGAAAACATAGTAGCATACCAATATGACTTTGTTTGCAATGGATATGAAATGGCATCAGGAGCAGTGAGAAATCACAGCATTGATATAATGAAAAAAGCATTTGAATTAGCAGGATATACAGAAGAAGATATAGAGTCAAAATTTAAATCACTTTATATGGCATTTCAATATGGTGCACCACCACATGCAGGTATGGCAACAGGAATAGATAGAATAATAATGCTTCTTAAAGATGAAGAAAACATAAGAGAAATGGTAGCATTTCCACTTGCTTCAAATGGAGCAGATGCAATGATGGGTTGCCCTAATGAAGTATTCGAAAAACAATTAAGAGAAACTCATATAAAAGTAAGAGATTAAAAATTTCAATAGGGGGGGAATTAAAATGAAAAATAATAATGAATTAGTAATATTATTAAAAAAGATAGTTCATTGTGAAAATTATATACAATATCTTCCAATAGAGGTAATCGAAGGACACTACAACGAAGATGAAAACTTATTTTACGATAAAAACGGAACACCATACCAAAACATAATAAATAGTGGGGGTAGTCATGGATATTTTAATAGACAAAGTATAAAAGACTACAAGGAACAATACCCCAATTTACCATTAACATTAATAAAAAAATTACAATTACACTATGCCAAAAAAGCAATATTTAATTTAACATATGAAAAAAACGGTGATGAAATAGTTCCTATATTACTAGTAACAGCAAAAAATAGTATACAAAAACCAAAGCTTTCAATAGACAAAGACATTGGAAAATTCTATGCCGAGAATTTTCCAAATATGACAGAAAAATTAATTGAAGAATTTGGAATAGAACTAACAGGATATAACACCAATAAAGTAAAAAAAGAAAGTATTTTAAACATTGAAGAAATGTATACACAGTTAACAGAAAATATAATAAATCAAGAAGAACCTATAAAGCAAATACTTGTTGCCATATGGAAACAATATAACGCTTTCTCGGACAATAAAACAAGAAACATACTAATAAACGGTAGTACAGGAGTAGGTAAAACACAAATATTTAGAATATTAACTAAAATCCTAAAAATACCACACTATATTACATCTGCAACTGACTATTCCGCCACCGGTTACGTTGGAAAAAGTGCTGAAGACATGTTAATAAATATTCTAAAAAATGCAAACTATAATTTAGAAGAAGCACAAAAAGGAATACTAATAATAGATGAGATAGATAAATTATCTGAAAGTGGTAATAAAACTTCACAAGTAAATCAAAGAGATGTACAAGAAGCCATACTAAAAATACTTGAAGATGCCATTATCCCAATTACAGTCAATAACAAGGAATATATGTTTGATACAAGTAAATTAATGGTAATAGGATTAGGAAGTTGGTCAAGAATAGAAAATCAGGAAAAAAGAGGAATAGGTTTTGCAGCACAAGAAAAACAACAAAAAAATATAAATAAAGATGATATGGTAAATAATGGTATGATTGCCGAATTAGTGGGACGTTTCCCAATAATAGTCCACATGAATGAGTTAGAATATGAACATCTATTAATGATACTAAAATCCAAAAACAGCATATTGCAAACAAATACAAAATTCTTTAAAGATAATGGGATAGACTTAATACTAGAGGAAGAGACACAAAAAGAAATAGCTAAAATAGCATCAAAACAAAAATATGGTGCAAGAAGTTTAGATGAAATAATAGAAACAGCATTATCAGTAGCATCATTTGAAATAGCAAATAACCCTAATACCTATAGTAAACTGATTATCACGCCAGAAACAATTGAAGACAACAAAAAATATACTTTAATTAGAAGAAAAGAGTCATAAGACTTTTTTCTTTACTTATAGATGTAAAGTTATATCAAAATACTTGTCTAAATAATACTATTATGATATAATTAAAGTACCTAGAGGATGCGACATCTTTAGTATAAAACCGACTAAAGATATTAAACGGGGAGCTAATATAATTTATGTGTTGAATACTTACTTTAAGTAAGGATCCTGATTAAATTATTGTGCTGACCCACCTGTGACATTACGCCGCGGGTTTTATCTTACAGAGTCGGTCCGTCTGGGTCTTTTTTTTTGACTATATATCTAATTAATGATATAATAAACTAAGAAAGAGAGGTTTACATGAAACAAATAAAAAACACAACAATATACAAAAAAGAAACAATAAAACAATTTTTAGAAATTTACTTTTTTGAAAGAATAAAAAAAATTAGAATAATATTAAATATATTTATTGCAATAATCATAATTACATTTTTTACAAATGATAAAAAAACAACGCTTGATATTATATCATTTATATTTGCACTATTTGGAATAATAGAAATAAATACCAGTATATTACCAAAATTGAACTATTATAAACTAATTAAGAAAAAAGATAGTATAGTTGACTCAAAAGTAAATTACTTATTTAAAGAACATAATTTCAAACTAAATGATAAAGAATATATAGACTATAATACACTTAAAAAAATTATAGAAACAGAATCATTCTATTATAT
>JAZTXT010000007.1:0-2330 GCA_045636525.1 Bacilli bacterium
TGCATTTTTCATTATTATCATTTATAATATTCATTGTGATTCAAGTCCTTTCGTATAAGTTTTGTTTGCAACTCAATATTATACGACTTGAATCACTTTTTTACTATAGAAATGTTTCACATCAATTGTAACACAACAATAACTACCTTAATTTTTTATTAAATAACTTGATAAATAAAGCGTAATAATATATAATTAAATAAGAGACTAGGTGATATAAATGAAGAAAATATTATTATGCATAATGGACGGAATAGGAATAACAAAAGATAGAAAATATAATGCAGTATATAACGCCAAGACTCCTACATTAGATAAATTGTGGGACTCTTATCCAACTTGTCTTCTAGAAGCATCAGGAATCTCTGTAGGACTTCCAAAAGGACAAATGGGAAATTCGGAAGTAGGTCATACCAACATAGGAGCAGGAAGAATAGTATATCAATCACTAGAATTAATAAATAATAAAATAAAAGATAGAAGCTTTTATAATAATGAAGAATTTTTACAAGTTATAAATCATGTTAAAAATAATAATTCTAAATTACATTTAATTGGATTATTGTCTGATGGTGGAGTTCATTCACATATAAATCATTTATTTAGTTTATTAGAACTAGCTAAAAAGGAAAAACTAGAAAAAGTATATATACATATTTTTACAGATGGAAGAGATGTATCTCCTACTAGTGGTATTAAATATATAGAAGCATTAGAAAAAAAAATAAAGAATCTTGGTATTGGCAAAATAGCATCTATATCAGGAAGATATTATGGTATGGATAGAGATAATAGATGGGATAGAGTAGAAGTATCATATAAAGTATTAACCGAGGGAACTCCAGTAAGAGAAGTGAAAAAATACTGGAAGGAAAGCCATGCAAAAGGAGTAACAGATGAGTTTATTGAACCTGTTAGTACATGTGAAGGTGGAACAATTGAAAATAGTAATGGTGTAATATTCTTTAATTTTAGACCAGATAGATTAAGAGAATTAGCAAGTAGCTTAACTAATAAAGATTATGAAGGTTTTGATAGAAAAATATTAGAAAATTTAAAAGCAGTAACTATGATGCCTGTTTCTGATACTGTATTATGTCCTAGTGCATTTAGTTTGCAAAAATTAGATAATACGCTAGGAGAATACATATCTAATAAAGGACTATCACAACTCAGAATAGCGGAAACTGAAAAATATGCCCATGTAACATATTTTATGAATGGTGGTATAGATAAAATATATGATAAAGAAAAGAGAATATTAGTACCAAGTCCTAAGGTTGCAACATATGATAAAGAACCAAAGATGAGTGCACATATGATAACAGCATCATTAATAAAAGAAATAAATGAATATAAAGAAGATTTAGTTGTACTTAATTTTGCTAATGGTGATATGGTAGGACATACAGGCGATTACGAATCTTCAGTTAAAGCGGTTGAAACAGTAGATGCTTGTATAGAAAAGATATTAGAAAATATATCTCTTGATGAATATACTTTAATAGTTACTTCTGATCATGGAAACTGTGAAGTAATGAAAAATAAAGATGGAAGTATAAATACTAGTCATACCACCAATAAAGTACCATTTATAATAACTGATAAAAGATTAAAACTAAAAGATGGTAAACTATCAGACATAGCCCCAACTATACTTTATTTAATGGAACTTGATATTCCAAAGGAAATGACTGGGGATATATTAATAAAAAATAGAAAGGTAGTAAAATAATGATAAAATTATTAAATAATCCAACTTTTGATAATGAAAGAAATATATTAAATGCATATTTATTTGTAAATAACTTAAAAAACACATTAAAGGCATTTAACTTACATACCAAAGTAACATACAATGTATATAGAAACATTACAATATATAATATTACATGGACTGATGATAAAACATATAATGATGTATTAGAATATAGAAAAGAAATATCATTATCTCTAGGTATTAGAAGTGAAGAGTTAGAAGTAAAAAAAATATCAGAAAATCAAATAGAAATCACAGTTCAAAATATGAAAAGAGAATCGCTTACATTAAAAGAAGTATTATCAGAGTATAAAAAAGATAATTCGTTTAAGGTAGCTCTTGGTATGGACGAAAAAGATAATATAGTTTATTTTGATTTTGATAAAGAAAAAAGTTTATTAGTAACAGGTGTATCAGGTACTGGTAAAACAAATTTATTTAATAATATTATTATGAATATTTTAATTAATAATAGTGATACTGAAGTAATAGTATTAGATTCACAAGGGATAAATTATAATGTATATGATTCTATTTATGAAGTAGTAAATAAAGAACAAAAAATAATAGA
>JAZTXT010000008.1:0-4736 GCA_045636525.1 Bacilli bacterium
CATAATTATTCTCTTTAAGAAAATAATTACAACTACTATTATTTTTATCAAATATAAAAGTATTAACAAAATCACTACCATCTCTAATTAACTTAACTTTATTACCATCTATCTTAATAGTGGTCTTTACACCATCATTAGTATAAGTAATTTTATCCTTATTTTTAATACCTTTTTCTTCAAACTCGATAACTTCATTATCAGTAATATTCTTTAAATATCCCTTAATTTTAATTCTGATAAATATCACTCCCAAACATTTCAACTGAAATCATATCATAACTTTAAAAAAAATACAACATATTTTAATCATTTTTTAACATAATAATAAATGCAAAATAAAAATATTAAAATGAGGGAGATTTTATGAGGAAAAAAATAAAAAAAATACTTATTATAATATTAGTACCAATAGTAGTATTTATACTAGGTCATGTAGGAATATATACCTATTGTTATATTACCCCAAAACTAGAAATAAATAAAGGGGGAGCCTACTATTTATATGACAATCAAAATAACTTGTTATCTAATTCAAATGATACTTGGGTAACACTAAATGAAATAAGTCCCTATTTAATCGAAGCCACAATAAATACAGAAGACAAACATTTCTATAAGCATATTGGCTTTGATTATCTACGTATTGGAAAAGCCGCTATTACAAATATAATTAATAGAAGTAAAAGTGAAGGAGCATCAACAATAACACAGCAGTATGCTAGGAATCTATTTCTTAACTTTGATAAAACATGGAAAAGAAAAATAGATGAAGCCCTGTTAGCTTGCGAACTAGAAATACATTATACAAAAGATGAAATACTAGAAGGATACCTAAACACTATAAATTATGGCGGCGTATATGGAATAGAAGCAGCATCAAACTATTATTTTAGAAAATCAGCTAAAGACTTAAACTTAGAAGAAGCAACCATGCTAGCGGGTATCCCTCAGTCTCCTAATAACTATTCTCCTGTCAAAAATTATACACTATCTAAAGAAAGACAAAAAATAGTGGCTGGGCTATTACTAAACAATAATAAAATTACTAACGAGGAATACAATAAAGTTATTAATACAGATCTAAATATAATTGGAGAAATTCAAAATGAAGAACTAAAAAGTATAAATTATTTCAAAGATGCTGTATTAAAAGAATTAAACTCACTAACCGGTATTCCGGGGACATTAATAAAAACAGGAGGACTGAAAATATATACAACATTAGATTTAAAAGCACAAGAAGATTTAGAAAAAGCTGTATATAATTATATAGATAAAGATACAGAAGTACAAACAGCAGGAGTTATGATGAATCCCAATACTGGTGGAGTAATGGCAATAATAGGAGGAAATGATTACAATACCACTCAGTATAATAGAGCGATAAGTTCAAAAAGACAAGTAGGTTCGACAATGAAACCACTATTATATTATACAGCCTTAGAAAGTGGTTTCACTTCCTCTTCCTCATTTACTAGTGAAAAAACAACATTCACATTTGCAGAAGGAAAAACATACAGTCCAAAAAACTATAATGATAATTATGGTGAAGGACCAATATCTATGGCAGCAGCTATCTCATATTCAGATAATATTTTTGCAGTAAAAACACACCTCTTTCTAGGAGAAGCAATGCTCGTCAATACAGCAAAAAGACTAGGAATAACAAGTTCATTATCTGCTATCCCATCCCTTGCACTAGGTACAGAAGAAATAAGTTTGCTTGAAATGACCGCAAGTTATTCAGCCTTCGCCAATCTCGGATATAAAGTATCCCCCCACTTCATAGTAAAAGTAGAAGACTCCAAAGGTAATATATTATACGAAAACAAAGAAGAAAAAGAAGCAGTATTAAATCCTAGTTTAACATATATACTAAATGAAATGCTAACATACACATACAATAAAAACTTCATAGATTATAATTACCCAACACTAATATCACTACTACCAAATATAACAAATAAATATGCAATAAAATCAGGTACAACAGATACAGACCTATTAATAATAGGATATAACAAAGATGCAGTACTAAGTATATGGAATGGTTATGATGACAATAAACCCATCAGTAGTGGTGACTATTCATATCATAAAAGTATATGGATAGATACTATGGAATCATACTTCAAAGATAATAAATCATCATGGTATAGCATACCAAATAATGTTGTAGGAGTATTAGTAAATCCAATAACAGGAATAGTAACAGACGAAAATGACACAAAAAAAGAAATGTTCTTCTATTTAAAGGGTACAGAACCAACACTACAAACTGTATCAAAAGATTTAGATGCCGTATTTAAAGAGGATAACATAGTAGAAGAAACAGAAGAACTAGAATCCGAAAGCTAAAAGAAACTCAAAATTTTGAGTTTCTTTTTTACACACCATATAAATCCATATTAAATAAGAAAACAATTAGCGTAATAACAAGAATTATAATTGCTACAATTATATATGTCGAAGGAGATGTCTTATCATTATCCCAATCCTTACCTTCATGATATAATTTATGATAAGTATCATTATCTCTTCCAGCCTTAGCAAATTTATCACAAATCTTATTATCTCCACCAACATATATCTTATGTTTCTTACATTGATAGCGTACGCCACTAACAGCACCATTAACCTTTTTCTTAGTATCTAAATTCTTACATCCAGCACATACCATATATATCACCCCTTACTAACTATAAATACAAATCTATCTCTATCATTATAATCTTTCTCTATAGTCACATCGACATTATCTAAATATTTATAAGCTAAATCTTTTACACTATTTCCTTGTTTATAACCAATCTCAAAAGCAATAATAAATTTATCTTTTAAATAATTAGAGCATTCCCTTAATATTTTATCATAAAAGTATAATCCATTATTATCTGCAAATAAAGCCATATGTGGTTCATTATCATAAACAATATCCATAATTTCTTCATCATAAGCAATATATGGAGGATTACTAATAATTACATCATACCTTTTCTCTATATTAGAAAACACATCGCTCTTATAAAAATTAACATTAGTATTATTATTTTTATTATTTTCTTTTGCCACCATAAGAGCATCATCTGATATATCAACAGCAGCTACATTACTATTAACTTCTTTATTTAAAGTAATAGCAATACATCCACTTCCAGTCCCAATATCAAGTATGTCTACTTTTTTATCAAAACTACTATTTATTAATTTAATAGTTTTCTCTGTAAGTAACTCAGTCTCAAACCTAGGTATCAAAACATTCTCATTAACATTAATTGTATTACCATAAAAGTTGGCATTACCTACAATATATTGTACCGGTCTGCCTTCTTCTAACTCTTTAACACCATCTTCTAATCTATCAACAGGTAAATATTTCTTAAGATATTCTATATCTTCTTTTCTAACTACCATAATAACCTCTATTAATTAGTAGATGCTTCTAATTTTTTCTTTTGATCAGCATTAATAAGAGCCTCAATAATCGCAGTCATATCCCCACTATCCATAACTCTATCTAAGTTCATTGAAGTAAATCCAATTCTATGATCAGTAATTCTATTCTGTGGATAGTTATAAGTTCTTATCTTCTCACTTCTATCTCCAGTACCAATCTTAACTTTTCTTTCAGCAGATTCCTTCTCTTCTTGTTCTCTTAATTTCAAATCATAAAGTCTAGTCTTAAGTATCTTAAATGCCATTTCTTTATTCTTAATCTGACTTCTCTCAGTTTGAGAATATACTATAATACCAGTTGGAATATGCGTAAGTCTAACAGCACTATCAGTAGTATTAACACCTTGTCCACCACATCCACTACTTCTAGTAATATCTATTCTAACTTCTGATTCATCAAGTTCAAAATCAAATTCTTCAGCCTCAGGCATTACTAAAACAGTAGCAGTACTAGTATGAACTCTACCCTGACTTTCAGTCGCAGGAACTCTCTGTACTCTGTGTGCTCCGCTTTCATACTTTAACTTAGAATATACTCCCTCTCCTTTAACCATAAACTCAATTTGAGAATATCCACCAGCAGTACCTTCTACTTCATTAAGGATTTCAATCTTCCATCCTTCATTACTAGCATATCTACTATACATATCAAATAAATCACCAGCAAAGATATTACCTTCATCTCCCCCAGCAGCTCCTCTAATCTCAACGATAACATTCTTTTCATCATTAGGATCATGTGGTATTAATAGAATTTCAAGTTCTCCTTCTAATCTAACTTTCTCTTCTTCTGCTATATCAAGTTCTTCTCTAGCAAATTCAGCCATATCCTTATCATTAAGCATCTCTTTAGCAGATTCAATATTAGATAATACTTTCTTATATTCTTTATATACTTCTACTGTCTTCTCTAAACTAGTTCTTTCCTTAGAAAGTTCTGTCATTTTTCTTATATCAGATATAATCTCAGGACTAGATAATAATTCTCCTATCTCATTATATCTCTTTTCAGTAGCTTCAAGTCTATCTATCATAAGATTCTCCCTCTTTCCTATACATATTCTATCACAATAAACATAAAAAGTAAATCACATCAAATAAAATAAGAGTTACTAATTAAACTCCTATTTATATATAAAATCTATTTACTTCTAGTTTTCTTTTTAGTAGAAAATAATTCTCTATAATTAGTACAATATAATCCTTTTACATATTTTATACCATATCCATCTATAGAACCTTCACCAATAGTAAGCTTAGCACCCATATTCATAAAA
>JAZTXT010000009.1:0-12203 GCA_045636525.1 Bacilli bacterium
TATTCTAGCATAACTCTTACCATCGATAGTGGTAGTACTAACACTCCTTCCAACAGAATCCCTATGAATATCAATAAAATACTCGAGTGAAGAATATTTATTCTTTTTATCTAA
Source organism: Bacilli bacterium (assembly GCA_045636525.1). GTDB lineage: Bacteria > Bacillota_I > Bacilli_A > RF39 > UBA660 > CAG-302. The sequence continues at coordinate 115 of JAZTXT010000009.1, forward strand.
AACAAATATTCTAGAAGCTTTATAGGAACTAGCATAATCCCATCCATTTAAACTTAAAAACTCACTCATATTAGTAGTCTCTACAATAGTAGAAATACCCCTACTATTAAGTTTTTCTTTAAGTAAATAAGAAGCCATCAAAACATTAGGAGTAATTCCATATATTTCTAAATTTTCACTATTATAATTTTCAAGTTGATGTGAATTATAAATATAAATTATTGGATTTTCTATATCTACAGGGTTAGGATCTTCAATATAAGAGCTCATTTCTTTTAACTGTTCTAAATTACTATAATCATCATTATGTTCCATTTCTAGTATTTTATCATTATTACCATATACTAGTATTCCATTATCTAAAATAGAAGCAGGATTTTTAATATCAATATTAAATAAAAACTTAGTACTACTATTAACGATATCTATAAGTTTATAATCACTAATTAAATGACTATTACCACCTTTAAGTAAAAAATTAATAAACTTCGTATTATTAATTTCACTACTATTTTTTAGTGAAAAATAAAAAGTAATTGAAAATACTACATAAATAAATATAAAATATATAAAAGATTTTCTTATCTTCTTTTTAGTAGTATCTTTTAGTTTCATTTTTTTCATCATACAATATCACCACTATCATTATATAGTAGTACTACCTAAATATATGTCGAAAAAAAAGCATATCACTATGCTTTTATAACAGTTAATATTATTAAAATTTTCTTGATGCTCCACCACCGCCAGAAGAGCCACCACCACCTCTATAACTCCTACTAGAACTGCTTCTTCCATAACTGCTTCTAGTTCTTCCACTACTTGTAGAATATCCACTAGGTAGTTTTGTATGTGGCGCATAAACCGTTGCACATATTAAAATATTTATACCTAATAGTAAAATACTTATTCTTCCAAAATTCAATATTGACTGAATTACTAAAAGTAAAATTAAAACTACTACATATGCTACATTACACTTAAACATTGATGAATTATCAAAATTATCTTTATTTTTTTTCTTTATAATTCTTCTAATAACACCAAATATTGTTCCTGTTAAAACATTTAAAATTATAAACAATATATACAGATTAACTCCTTTAACAGTATTAATAAGTGCATTATTATTTGAATAAGATTTATCATAATTAATTATCTCTGAATAAAAAACATCATATCCCGATTTAATTCCCTCATCAAATTTGTTACTTTTAAAATATGGAATAATATACACATCTTCTAGTCTTCCCACTTTTCCATCTGGAAGTATACCTTCTAAACCATACCCAACTTCAATTCTAAATTCTCTTTCTTCTAAAGCAATTAAAAATAATAAGCCATTATTTTTTTCTTTATCGCCTATACCAAATTCCCTAAATAATTGTAAAGAATAATCTTCAATTGATATTCCATCTAAGCTTTTCACTGTAACAACAACAATTTGACTACCATTAATATTATTTAATTCAACACTTTTATTTAATATATAATTTTCTGTTGTTTCAGATAATATATTCGCATAATCATTAACATAAAATTCACTAGTTTGTTCAACAACAGCATTTATTCTAGGTATAAAAACAATCAATAAAGTAAAAAAGATTATAATTTTATTAATCTTCAAACGATACATCAGGAACCTCTGTTTTATCACCTGAAACTTCAAAATAATCTTTTTCTTCAAAATCTAACATATTAGCAATTATATTTGTCGGAAAACTTTTTATAGTTTTATTATAATCCATAACTGCATCATTATAATCTCTTCTAGCTACTGCAATTCTATTTTCAGTTCCTGCAAGTTCATCTTGCAATTGAATAAAACTATCATCCGCTTTTAAATCTGGATAATTTTCTATTATCACATAAAGATTATTAAGTGCTGCTGTCAATTCATTGTTAGCTTCATTTTTTTCATTTATTGTTGTTGCATTAATCATTTTTGTTCTTGAATTTGCAATAGAGTCAATTATTGTTTGTTCATGTTCTATATATCCTTTTACTGTATTTACTAAATTAGGTATTAAATCTGCTCTTCTTTCCAATTGAACACCAACATCTGAAAGTTTACTTTCAACATTTTCATTTAATGAAATTAAATTATTATATTTAAAAACATATAAGCTCGCAATTAATAGTAAACCTATTACCATAATAATTATAAAAATATTTTTTTTCTTCATATTTATTCCTTTCCTCTTTAACATATTACCATTTTATTTAATCTCTGCACGTTAAGTTAACATTTGAACTTTCAACAATTTCTTCACCAATACTTATTCCGTTTTCATATTCTGTTATTGAGTATAAGCCATCATAAGTTATCCAGACTTTTATATTAGTTGAATTTCCATTTTGTTCTATTTTAACGCTTCCTTTATAAGCCAAATCATAGCCATACAATTCTGATATGTTATAACATTTTTCACCTTGTATATCATTATAAATCCTATCTAAGTAGTATTTATTTTGTACTTTATCTACTACTGATTTAGAATAATAACTTAATGATTTTTTTCTTGCTTCATCTATTTGATTATTTACAGTATTAGCTGCCATCATAGATAAGAAAATAAATGATACTATCGAAATAACTATTCCAGATATAAAACCAAATAATGCAGATTTACCACAACTTTTAGCCTTAATTGGAGTATCTTTTTTTAATGTTATATAAAGAATCAAGCCAATTAGTGGAACAAAAAAAGATATAAGATTAAGTCCAACATTTGATTTATCATTTCCTCCGTTATTATAGTTATTCATAGCAGTATTATTTTTTAATAATGAACCACAATATAAACACACATCAGCATTCCCACTAGTTTGATTGCCACAATTAGGACAAAACATATTTATCACTCCTCACTACTTATATGATAACATAAAATAGTTTTTTTTAAAATAGTTGTACCTTGTTTTTTATACAAAAAAATAATAATCACTCTTAACCTAAGTACCAATCATCTTTATACAAAATAGACAATAAATAATATTTTTTTATTCACATAATAAAAAAATAAGAAAACTCAAATTAGTTCACTTATCCTTTTTATAAATCTAATCTAAATGATTTAAGCTGATCTATGAATTCATCTGTTTCTTCATCTTCAGTTAAATTATATATTCTATCTTTAACTTTTAAAAGTTCATCATAACTTATTATTGCTTCTTCCTCTTGTTTCTTTTCATAATCAGTAAGTTCTATATTAGACGGTTTTATTTCTTCTTCCATTCTCTCTACTATTTCACTAGCAAATCTCATATTATCACTTACTTCAAACGAATCTTCCATACTCTCTAATGGAGATACTGATTCTTCTCTAAGATAAACTTCATCTAAATCATAATCTTCACTATAACTATCATTAGTATTATATATAACATCATCACTTCTAATACTAATTGGAGAAGTCTGCATTCTAGCATTCATTTCTCTAAGAACATTCTTCTTATATGGGCCAGTCTCTTCCTTTACATCAGGAGTAACTTGTTTTTTTACTTCTATTTTTGGTTCTTCCTCTATTTTAATATCTTCTTTAACTTGATCAATTACTTCTTCATTTTTTTCTACTAATGGAATTTCTTCTAATTCTTCCTTTATAGTAGTATTATCTTCTTTTAATAATTTAATTAATTTTTTATTCTTAACTACCAAAATAACAGTCAAAAAAATCAAGAAGACAAATAAAAATGCAATTATCCAAAAGAAAAACAAACCATCTGATGATAATCCATCATAAAAATCAGTAAATGAACTAAGTAAATTCATAATTGTCACCTCATACTACTATAAAAGTTTAATATCGAAGCCGCATATATAGCAGCTGTTTCAACTCTAAATATTAAGTCGCCAAAAGACACAGATTCAAACCCATTCTCTTTAAGAATAGTCTCTTCTCTATCGCTTATTCCACCTTCCGGACCTACTACCAGTATAATTTTAGCATAATTATTCATACTTTGTAAATAGTAATTAAACATTTTAACTTTTTCTTTTGTAGAGGCAACCAATCTATAATCAGCTTTTATTTTAGATAATTCCTTTATAGACATAACATTTTCTATAACAGGAATATTAGTCCTCTTAGACTGCTCGCTAGCTTCTTTACATATAGCTTGCCATCTTATTTTCTTCTTACTAAATTTAGCGTCATCTAATTTAACAACACTTCTCTCCATACTAACAGGTATAATAGTATTAACACCAAGTTCAGTAAGTTTTTGCAGTATTAAATCCATCTTTTGTTCTTTAACAAGTGCAACTGCTATTGTAATATCTAAATTAAGTTTATTCTCTTTGTCTATAACACTTTCTATATTTAATTCAATTGGGTCAATACTATCTATCTTACAAATGTAAATTTTATTATCATATACTACTTCAACTGATTCACCTATTTTCATTCTCATTACATTCTTAATATGATGAATGTCACTATCTCCAAGTATAAGTTTATCTTTATAATCTTTAGCAAAATATCTTTGCATAATATCACTCCTAAGTAAATTAATTGTATCAAAAATAATATAAAATAACAAGCAAAAACAAAGAGCATTTTACTCTTTGTTATATTTTAATTATTTAATTCTATTTAATATATCTCTTGCAGCAACAAGTCCAGTCGCAGCAGCTGTAACAATATTACCAGCTTTACCTGCACCATCACCAACAAAATAAATATTTTCTTTTTCAAGTTTAAAGTTATTATCTGTTTCTATTTCATTACTGAAAAATTTAATTTCTGGCCCATAAAGCAGTGTATCATCATTATTTACTCCTGGTATTATCTTATCTAATGTTTCTAATCCTTCTAGTATATTAGATATTATTCTATGTGGAAGAACTAAAGCAAGATCACCTGCCACACAATCTTTAAGTGTCGGTTCAATAAAACCTTTATTAATTCTATGCCATTCACTTCTTCTACTATTTTTTAAATCTTTTAGAGACTGAATAATAGGTTTTCCATCACCTAGTACATTAGCGATTCTAGCAATAGATTCACCATATAATCTTGTATTAGTAACAGGCTGTGTTAAATTAACCTTAGATATAAAGGCAAAATTAGTATTATTAGATTTAATTTCTTTTAAAGCATGACCATTAACACAAATAAAGCCATAATAATTTTCTTTAGCTACAAAACCTCCTGGATTAGTACAAAATGTTCTAATTTCATCACCATAAGTATTAGTCTTAATAAATATTGTTGGATCATAAATTACATCAGTAATCTCTTCCATAATTTCTTTTCTAACTTCTACTCTAACACCAATTTCAATACTTTGTGACAGATAAGGTATATCGTATTTATCCGCTAATTCCTGTACCCATTTAGCACCAGTTCTACCAGGAGCCACTATTATATTTTTCCCAGTTAATGTATTAGTTTTATTACCAGTAACATAAGTAACCTCATATTCATCTTTACCATTATTAACAATATCAGTTACATCAGCTCTATCAAATAATTCTACCCCATTATCTACTAAATAATCACATATACCATCTATATATTCTGGAAGGTGATCACTACCTAAATGTTTTTGTTTGATAACAAGTAGTTTAGCACCTGCTACTGCAACTTTTTTCTTCCATTCTAACGCTTCATCCATATTGCTAGGATAAACTTCTGCATCCATATTAAATTTATTAAAAATTTCTTCTGTCTCATCTATTAATTTATTTGCTGTACTTTCTGTCATATACTTAGTCAAATCACTCTTACCAAGTCTTGGTATAAAATTAAGTTTACCATCTGAAAAAGTACCAGCGCCACCATAACCTGCAAGTATCCCACATGGATTACAATTTTGACAAGGAATGCCTCTCTTGTTCATCGGACATACTCTCTTACCTACTCTAAATCCTTTATCTAACATCGCAATCTTTAATTTTTTATTTTTATTAATAAGTTCATAAGCACTAAAAAGACCTGCTGGACCAGCGCCTATAATTATTACATCATACATAATTTACTTCCACCATCCCTACATTTTCATTTTATCACACTAAAATATATAAGTAAAGAAAAAAGTTTATAACAAAAATTATAAACTTTTTTTATTTTAATTTCTTATTATATTTAGTAAACTCACTATCATTATCAAGTTCAGTCTTAGCAAGTTCTTTAAATAAATCCTTTTGTTTTTTATTTAACTTACTAGGTATAATAACATTAACTATAACATACATATCCCCTTTTTTATTATTTATATCACTATCAATGCCTTTTCCTTTAAGTCTTAATTTACTGTTATTTTTAGTCCCTTCTGGAATAGTAAGTTCAACGTTTCCATATACTGTTGGTATTTCTTTTTTACAACCTAGTACAGCCTCAGTAATAGTAAGTGGAATAACTATATATATATCATTACCATCTCTTTGATAAAAATCATCTTCCTTTACAGTAAATTCAATATATAAATCTCCTCTGTCACCACCATTAATTCCTGCTTCACCTTTACCAGCAATTCTAAGTCTATTGCCAGTATCTACCCCCTTAGGAATAGTAACAGTAAGGGTCTTTTCCTTATTAATTCTACCAGTTCCCCTACAATCAGTACAAACCCTTTCAAAAGAAGTTCCAGTACCAGAGCAGTTAGTACAAGTCGTTTTAGTTAAAAATGTTCCAAACATAGTGCTTTGCTGTCTAGTAACTGAACCAGAGCCTTTACATTCTGGACAAGTCTTAGCATTGAATCCACCCTGTCCATGACAATTATCACATTCATCTTCACACTGTACTTTAATATCTCTCTTAGCACCATTTACAGCTTCTTCAAATGAGATACTCATACGATATAGTAAATCGCTTCCATCCTGGGCTCTACTTCTTCCTCTCCCACCAGAAAAACCAGAACCAAACCCAAAACCTCTAAACATATCTCCAAAAATATCTTCCATACTACCAAAGTCAAATCCATCAAAACCTGAAAATCCACCTTGACTATTAGTAAATGCTGAATGTCCAAATTGATCATATTGGCGTCTCTTACTTTCATCAGATAATACTGCATATGCTTCTTGTGCTTCTTTAAATTTATCAGCAGCATTCTCTTCCTTACTAACATCCGGATGATATTTCTTGGCTAATTTTCTAAAAGCAGACTTAATTTCATCTTGACTAGCAGTCTTGGGAACCCCAAGCACCTCGTAATAATCTTTCTTATTCATTATATCCTCCAAATACAAGTATAAAGTCCTAGCAAGCTAGAACTTTTATACTATTATTTTTCTTCATATTCAGCATCAACTACACCGTCATCTGCTTTTTTTGTTTCCTTATTTTCAGTAACATCTTCAGCATTAGACTGATTATTTTTAGCAGCTTCTTCATAAACCTTTGTAGCAAGTGCATTTGCTTTTTCTAGTAGTTTATCTTTAGCACTAGTTATTTTTTCTACTTCTTCAGTCTCAATTGCTTTCTTAACTTCTTCCATTAACTCTTCTGCCTCTTTTTTATCAGATTCAGTAACTTTATCTCCTAAATCTTTAAGAGCCTTTTCAGTCATAAATACAATTTGTTCAGCATCGTTCTTAGCATCCGCTAGTTCTTTCTTCTTAGCATCTGCTTCTTTATTCTTTTCTGCTTCTTTCATCATTTTATCGATTTCTTCATCACTTAAAGTATTAGTAGCAGTAATAGTAATAGATTGTTCTTTTTGTGTTCCAAGGTCTTTTGCCTTAACATTAACAATACCATTAGCATCTATATCAAATGTAACTTCAATTTGTGGTACACCCCTAGGTGCTGGTGGAATGTTAGTAAGTTGGAAATTACCAAGAGTCTTATTATCAGAAGCCATTGGTCTTTCACCTTGTAATACATGTATATCAACAGCAGGTTGATTATCAGTGGCAGTACTAAACACTTGACTCTTACTTGTAGGTATAGTAGTATTTCTAGGTATTAATACAGTCATAACACCACCTAAAGTTTCGATACCCAAAGATAATGGAGTAACATCAAGTAATACTATATCATTAACATCACCAGTAAGTACTCCACCTTGAATACATGCACCCATAGCAACAACCTCATCAGGGTTAACTTCCTTAGAAGGTTCCTTACCTAATTCTTTTTTTACAAGTTCTTGTACACTTGGTACCCTTGTTGATCCTCCAACAAGTAAAACTTTATCTAAATCTTTTGCACTAATTCCAGCATCTTTTAAAGCTTTTCTAACTGGATCTAATGTAGACTCAACCAAATCACCAATTAAATCTTCAAATTTAGCTCTAGTTAAAGTTAAATTTAAATGTATCGGTCCATCTTCACCTTGAGAAATAAACGGAAGAGATATCTCAGTAGTAGTCATTCCACTTAAATCTTTCTTAGCCTTTTCAGCAGCATCTTTAACCCTTTGCATAGCCATTTTATCTTTACTTAAATCAACACCAGATTCTTTCTTAAATTCAGAAACCATCCAGTCCATAATTCTTTCATCAAAGTCATCTCCACCCAGTTTATTATTACCACTAGTAGAAAGTACTTCAAATACACCATCACCTAATTCTAGGATAGATACGTCAAATGTACCACCGCCTAAGTCATATACTAAGATAGTTTGATTTTTATCTTGTTTATCAAGACCATATGCAAGTGCAGCAGCAGTAGGTTCATTAATAATTCTCTCTACTTCAAGTCCAGCTATCTTACCAGCATTCTTAGTTGCTTGTCTTTGACTATCATTAAAATATGCAGGTACAGTAATAACTGCCTTAGTAACAGTCTCTCCCAAATAAGCTTCAGCTGTTTTTTTTAGATCACTAAGAATCATCGCAGAAATTTCTTCTGGAGTATATTCTTTTCCATTAGCCTCAGTCTTTTCATTAGTACCCATTTTTCTCTTAATTGAAGAAATAGTATCCTTGTTAGTAACCATTTGGTTCTTTGCCTTTTGACCAACGATAATTTCTCCATTTTTGAAAGCTACTACTGAAGGAGTAGTTCTAGCCCCCTCTGGATTAGTAATAACCTTTGCTTCACCACCATCATATACGGCAACACAACTATTAGTGGTACCTAAATCAATTCCTATAATTTTACTCATATTTAATCATTCTCCTTTTCTCTATTATCAATTATTAATTTAAGTGTTTTTTTAGCATCTTTTTTTATATATTCTGCTTCTCTTTCACTTATACTTTCTTCATCAAATTTAATATCTTGTATTAAATTATATATTTCTTCATAAGAATAACCTTTATCAATAAGTTCTCTTATTTCAAAAGTTATCCCGAGTGTAATAGACATAATCTTTTCATCCATAGCCATTATTATTTCGTCTAAAGTAAGATTATTAAACACATTATATTCAGAATTCATACTCATCATTATTCCTAAAATATAAGCTGCTAATCCATCTTTATTCATAACTATTCCTTATCATCAAGATCATGTATAACTTTCATAGGTCTTTTCTTATTGTTTTTTTTATTAACTTCTACATTAACCTTATTCTTCTTTATAGTTATATATATCACATAAGCAACAATACCTATAAGTAGTACAGGTAATAACCATATAACAAACTTAACAGCAAAAATACCTAGTACTATCGCTACTAATATATATATAATTTCTTTAATAGTATCTCTATTCATTTACTTTCACCATAGCAGCCCTTAAAACTCGATCTTTATACATATATCCTTTTTGGAATACTTCAACAACTACCCCTGACTCTTTAGTTTCATCTTTATCCATAACAACAGCTTGTGATGTAGCAGGATCAAATTCCTTATCTAAAGTTTCTATCTCCTTAACTTCAAACTTTTCTAACAAATCTTTTATCTGTTTATACATTAATTTAAATCCCTCTAAAAACTTAGATACTTCATCATCCATATTATCATTATCCATATTAATTGCTCTCTCAAAATTATCTAGTATTGGTAAAAATCCTTTAAGTACATCTTCTTCTGCATATTTAAGAATTCTATTTGTTTCTTCATCTTTTCTTTTCTTATAATTCATAAGTTCTGCTTGATTACGAAGTAATGCTTCTTCTAAGTCTTTAATTCTCTTACTAAGTAGTTCTCTTTCATCATCAAAACCAGTCTCTTCTTCGCAAGAACATTCACACTCTTCACCACACTCACTACCACAAGTACATTCTTCTAGCTCTTTTATTTCTTCATCTTTACAATGTTCTTTCTTTTTATTCATTAGTTACCTCCTAAGTTATTTTTAATATAATCTAGAAGTGCAACAACCCTATCATATTCCATTCTCTTAGGTCCTATAATAGCAATCGTACCTTCTGCACCATCAATATTATATTTAGTCTTAATAACTGATACATCATCTGATAAATCAGTCTCACTACCAATATATATATTTATACCATTTTCTTCTTCCCTAATCTTTGATATACTACTAACATCATCAAACTTACCCAAAATTTCTTTTACTTTATCTATATTATTAAATTCAGGTTGCTTAAGCATATTAGTTCTTCCACCAAAGTATGCATCCGTCTTATTACTAGTAAATTCATAAAACGCATCATAAAAAGTATTATATAGAATCTCATACTGACTCACATACTCCTTAATAATAGGTTTAACTTCGTACTCAAGTTTCTCGCTAATTTCATTAATTGGAGTACCTACTACTAATTTGTTTATTAATTCAACAGTCTTCCTAATCTCTTCATTAGATACTACATCTGGTAAATATAAAGTCTTATGCTGTACAACACCTTTATCAGTAATAACAATAGATAATATTCTATTTTCATCTAATGGTACTACTTCTACTTTCTTAAGTCTATTCTCTCTAGAAGCATTTCCCAAAACAACCGCAGTATAATTGGTAATCTCACTAACTATCTCAATGCTTCTTCTTATTGTATCATTTAAATCAAGAGAATTATTTCTAAATATAGTCTGTAGTTTTAACATATCTTCCCCTGTCATATCTTTAGGAGCCATCAAGTTATCTACATAATATTTATACCCTTCCTCACTAGGAATTCTACCTGACGCAAAATGATTCTTTTCTAATAAGCCAAGTTCTTCTAACCTAACCATTTCATTTCTCACAGTAGCAGATGAACATCTAAGAGCTTTACATATATGATTTGAACTAACAGGCTTAGCAGTCTTAATATATTCTTCCACAATAAGTTTTAACATTTCTTTCTGTCTATTTGTGATCAAACTATCACTTCCTTTAGCAATCGTTTTATCTCATTGCCAATATCATTATATTACTATTATTTAGCAAAGTCAACCAAAAAATGCTAACTTTTTTAATTTTAACTTTATTTTTTTCTTTTTATGAATAATATCAACAATAAATGACATCATAAAATTAAATGAAGTCAACTAATTAAACTCAAGGTGATAATATGCTAAATATATTTAATATGCGAAAAGCAATTTTACTAATCCATGGCTTTGCCGGAGGAAGTTATGATTATGGAGATTTAGGTAACGATCTTCAATTACATAAAAATTTTGATGTATACACCTTCACTCTTCCAGGTCATGATAAACAAAAAATAAACAAAGTAACTAAAGAAGACTGGATAAAATCTGCCGAGACACAGCTCCAAAAAATTATAAACAACAGATACAAAACAATATACGTAATCGGACACAGTATGGGAGGAATAATAGCATCCCACTTAGCAAGTAAATATCCTGAAATAAAGAAACTAGTACTAGCCGCACCTGCTTTTAAATATTTTACATTTAAAAATGATAAACTAGATATAATAGAAAGCATAAAAAAGATTCCCCATTTATTTAGAGATTACGATAAAGATATCGTTTTATCAAGAATATCCAAAGTACCATTATTAACAATCAAAGAATTCATAAATCTAGCAGACACTCACATAGATGATGTTAAAAGAATAGAAATCCCCACCCTAATAATCCATGGCATTAAAGATGAAATAGTACCTGTAGATTCGGTAAACTATGTATATGATAACATTTCATCAAAATCAGTAACATTAATAGAATTAGAAAAACTAACCCATGATTTATTTATAAATGCTAGATATGAAGAAGTAAAAAAAATAATAACAAATTTCCTAACACACTATAATATAAGTATTAAGGA
>JAZTXT010000010.1:0-5203 GCA_045636525.1 Bacilli bacterium
TTTTCATAGTTATATTTGTTTTTCAGATTATTAATAATTATATTTATAATATTTACTTAATTACCTATTATTTAGTTATCTAAATAGATAATAGCTTATGTTTTACTTTTTTTGATAAAAATATTTGCTTTTATATTTTCGTCTCCATACCTTTATTATATTAAAAAATAGAGAATTATTTTATATTCTCTATTCTTGTTTTCATTCTTTCTTTACCAAGTAATCTCATTATTTCATATAAATCTGGAGTCATAGATTTTGATGTTAATGCTACTCTTAGTACTGTTGAAATATCTGCGACATTTCCTTTATAGTTATCTGGATTTTCTTTATATTCTTTCATATTTGAACAGTATCCCAATTCATCTGTTAGTGCTTTTATATTATTAAACCATACTTCTTTATCAGATACATCAAAGTATTTATCTAAATATGTATTTAATATTTTAATTATTTCCTCTTTATCTGTAATAGTACCCCATTCATAGTTTTCAGGATTATATAATTCGTCATACATATAGAATATTTGTCCTTTTATTTCTGAATAACTACCATAGTCTTTTCTCGGTTTCTTTTGCTCTCTTTCAATATTTAATACTTCTTTTGTATAATCTTCATATTTTGTAATTAAATCATAGAATTCTTTATCATATTTTTCTGTCCAAGATAATAAACTACTATATACTTCTTCTTTATTTAATTTACTTATATAATTTTTTGAAATATTTAATAATTTTTCAAGATCAAACAGTGAACCACTTGCACTCATTTTTTTAAAATCAAATTTAAAATCATCAATTCCTTTATCGGGATTTTGGTTTAGCCATTCTTCAAAATTAGAATTTGCTATTGTCATTAAATATAATTTAACAGCTTCAATTGGTACACCTTTTTCATGGTAATATGAAACTGCTGCCTCTGGATCTTTTCTTTTTGATAGTTTTCTTCTAGTGCCATTTTCGTCTATCTTCATAACTAAGCCTAGGTGTGCATATTTTGGTAGTTTAAAACCTAATACTTTGAATAATTCATAATGTAATGGATAGGAACTAATCCACTCTTCACCTCTTAGAACGTGTGTTGTTCTCATTAAATGATCATCAATTGCATGGGCAAAATGGTATACTGGTATTCCATCACTTTTTATTAATACTGAATCTATATCATTTTCAGGGAATTCAATTTTTCCTCTTACTAAGTCATTTAATACTATTTTTTTTGAATAATCCCCTTGTGATTTAATTCTTAGTACATATTTTTCTCCATTTTGAATTTTATTATATGCCTCTTCTATAGACGTGTGTCTACATTTTGCATGTTTTCCGTAATATCCTATTCTTTCCTTATTTTCTTCTTGTCTTTGTCTTATTTCATCTAATTCTTCTGGCGTGCAAAAACATGGATATGCCAAATCATTTTCCACTAAATATTTAGCATATGTGTTATATATATCTACTCTTTTACTTTGTATATATGGTCCATAACAACCTTTTTCTTCGTTTTCAGATATAACCCCTTCATCTATTTGTATATCGAAATTATTTAAATCGTCTATTATTCCTTGAACGCCATTTTCAACACTTCTTTTGCCATCCGTATCTTCTATTCTAAGATAGAATACCCCATTGGTATCTTTAGGCACTTTTGCTTCAATAAATGATGTAAGTAAACTTCCCATATGAACAAAGCCTGTTGGACTAGGGGCAAATCTTGATACTACTGCTCCTTCAGATAGATTTCTTTCCGGAAATTTTTTTTCGTAATCTTCTCTTGTCATAGTAACATTTGGATACATTAATTCTGCTAAATCTTTATTTGTCATTATTTCACTTCCTTGTATATTTATTTTATCACAAATATGATATTAATACCATATATATTTGTAATTATCTAGGTTTACATTATATGCACAAATCCCCTTTTTTAATATAATACTCATGAAAGGAGAATTGATAATTATGTACGGATGGGGTTACCCTGGATATGGTTATGGATGCGGCTGTGGTGGTGGCAATGGTTTCTGGGTTATTATAATAGTACTTATAATATTCTTTATCTTATTCTGTAATAACGGTAATAGAGGTTTTGGCTGCGGATGCGGTTGCAATAACTAAACATAACCATTTATTAAAAGAAACCCTATAAAGGGTTTTTTACTATCTTGGTTGCCTCAGTTAGAAATTATCTTGCGGTGCAATCAATATTATTTAATCATTTTTAGCCTTATTTGTCAATAGTTCGTAATAATTAGTTTTAATTAGCATTAATCAGTTTTTAAAAAAATAGTATGTAAATAGTATGTAAAAATATGTGTTATAATAAAGAGAAACTATTATGAGAATAGTTTCCTTTTTAACAATTTTAAATAAAATTTCAATTTTTCATTATTGCTTTTCATAAGATGTAATAATCCAATTATTATTATTTAGTTCTAATGTTATATTAACTTTGTCATATGTCTTATTATTGGACCAATCTGTAAGTTCCATTGTAGCTAGACCTGTTATTGTATTTTTATTTTTTAAAGTTATTTCAATATCAATATCTCCAAAAGTATATGGATATCCTTTACCTGCTTGCAAACAAAATAATTTATTTTCATCTTCAAAATACCAATTCCTATCTGTTGAAGAAAATCCTTGTTTATTAGAAATCACTTCTTCAGACATATACTTTTTTAAATGTGATAGCATTTCATCATAACTTTTAAATTCTAATGAAACCTCATATGGTAATGCATATCCGCTTTCTGGCATTCTATTTGTAATTTCACTTTTTCCACAATAAACTTGTGGTAGTTCGTAATAATTGTATACAAATTCAAATATTTCTTTTATTTCTTCTGTTGATATATTTTCTTTAGTTGGATCACTCTCTAAATTGTTATTATTTTCCTCACTAGTATTTTCTCCTAAATTATCTTTATTCTCTTCTTTTTGTTCGTTATCACTTAAAACTTTATCATAAATAACAAAACTACTTAATCCAACTACCATTAAAGATAAAATTATTACCAAAACTATTAATCCTGTGTTTTTATTTTCCATATTATTCCCTTCTTTCTGTATTTATTGTAGCATAAATAAATAAATAAATAAACACTACTATTTTACACATATTTTACATAATTTTTTCTAGTATTTTAATAAATAACAATATCAAATCAAGGGGTAAATAAGGGGGGGTAAAATAATAAAACCCTTATAAAATAAGGGTTCAAAATCTATTGGTTGCCTCAGTTAGATTCGAACTAACGCATGCCAGAGTCAGAGTCTGGAGCCTTACCGCTTGGCTATGAGGCAATCACAATATAATTATAGCATTATCATTTTTGATATTCAAGTAATTTTTTAAATATTAGAAAAAAAGAAGCCTATTTTAGTAATAATTTTAGGGCTTCTTTTATTTGTTGTTCTAGTGAAAGCGAAGTATCTACTTTACTTACCACTTTCTTTATATCAACTTGTTTATAACCAAGGCCAAGAAGAGCTTCTGTAAGTTCATTTGAATGGTCTTCTTTTTTAAACAATCCTGTATTTATAACATTTAATTTTCCTTTTAAATCTAGTATTACTTGTTTGGCCACTTTATCTCCTATTTTAGGGAATTTTTTTAAGTAGTTTATATTTTCTGTTTCTATTGCTTCTTCAAGTAATGATATTGTACCAGTAGCAAGCATAGGAAGAGCCATCTTTGGTCCTAATCCTTTTACTGATATTAATTTTAAAAATAATTCCTTTTCTTCTTTTGTTTTAAATCCATATAGTGTATATTCATCTTCTCTTATATGTGAATATGTATATACTATATAATCTTTTTCAAGCATGAATCCATATGGATTTGGCACATAAATTTGATATCCTATTCCGTGATTATCGATGATGATGTAACTTGGTTCTATTTCTGTTATTTTACCACTTATATAACCATACATTATTTCATGTTCCTTACATCTTTACTTGTAACTTTTTTAAACATTTCATCATCATGTGTTTTAACCATCTTTTCCCTTTTATGTATTTTATCTATTGCTTCTTTTATCATTATACAAAGTAATTCTCTGTAATCAATGTTTTTATCTTCAAATAAATGATGTGACATAAAGTTAGGAACTGTATTTATTTCATTAATATATAATTTTTTCTTTTTATTGTCATATATGTAATCGATACGAGCTACTCCTGTTAAGGCAAGTACTTGATATACTTTTTTACTTGTTTTCTCTATTTCTTCAGTTAGTGCTTTCGAAATATCTGCAGGATATGTTCTTTTAAATGTATCTTCTTTATCATCATCTTTATGATATTTATCATAATAATCACATACACCATCTTTTTCTATTTTTTCAATCATAGATCCTATTAATTTTTTAGCACTGGCTATTACTGCCATATTATATTCACTTCTATTTTCGATGTATTCTTCTACTAAAATGCGTTCATCACTTTCCATTACTCTTTCAATAGATGATTCTAACTCTTCTTTTCTATTTACTATTTCTATAGCTAATCCACTTCCAAGACGAGCAGGTTTTACTATTAATGGATATGATAGTTTATCTATTTGCTTAAATATTTCTTCCTTATCTATCTTATAGTCATAATCCATAAAATCAACGTAGTCTGTTACTGGAAGTCCATTTGCTTTTAGTACTTCTTTAGTAAATACTTTATCTTGACATAATGATGATGCAAATATATCGCTACCCATATATGGAATACCTAATGTTTCTAAATATCCCACGATGCTTCCATCTTCTGTTCCTTTACCATGCACTACTGGAAAAGCTAGATGTATTTCTTTATATTCTCTCTTTATAAGTCCTGCTGTTTGTAGAATATATTTACCTTTCTTATTTATTAAATTTACCTTAGTAGCATATTTTTTTATCAAATTAAAATCTTTATAACTATCTATATATCTTAACATACCGCCACTATAAACAGTTAAATCTTTTGTTATATAAATTGGTACTACCTCATATCTTTCTTTATCTATATTGTCCATAGCTTGAATAGCAGTTAATATTGATAATTCATGTTCTAAACTTTTTCCTCCGAATATTACTCCGATATTTAATTTCATTCTAACACCTCTAACAACATTATATAATATATTTTGCTTTTTTTAAAGAAAAAAATATAACTTTACAATTTTTGTTATATTTTTGAACTTTATTAAATAGATACTTTTTCTTCTATGT
>JAZTXT010000011.1:0-3032 GCA_045636525.1 Bacilli bacterium
AATTTAAGTATTGATAATAAAAAAATACTAGATAAATATCAACTAGATCTAATAACAACAAAGTATAAAGAAGAAAAAACAACAGTACATTCCTATATTGAAGATTTATATAAATATTTAGAATATATGGAAAAAAAGAAAATAACAACATATAAAAATATAAAATATGAAGATATAACTAATTACTTAAAGTATTTAGATGATAATAACTATAAAGTAACTTCAATAACAAGAAAAATAGTTTCAATAAAACTATTTCATAAATACTTAAATGAAACATATGGCGTACCAAATGTCTCGCTTAAAATAACAAACCCCAAATTCTATAGAAAACTTCCTAATATACTAACAATTGAAGAAGTAGATAATCTATTAGATATAAAACTAAATAGCGCCTTTGATTACCGAAATAAAGCAATGTTAGAATTAATGTACTCATCAGGTCTTAGAGTGAGTGAATTGGTAGATCTAAAACTATCAAACATTAATGTTGAATATGGTTATGTAAGATGCTTTGGTAAAGGAAAAAAAGAAAGAATAGTACCTATTGGAGAAATAGCCTGTGAATATTTAAAATTATATATAAATGAATATCGAAATAGTATGTTAAAAGGTCATTATACTGAAAATATATTTTTAAATAATCATGGTAAAGAAATGACAAGACAAGGATTCTTTCTAATAATTAAAAAAATATCAGAAGAAAAACAAATAAACAAAAATATAACACCACATATGCTAAGACATTCATTTGCTACTCACTTGTTAAATAATGGAGCAGATCTAAGAACAATACAAGAAATGTTAGGACATTCTAATATTTCAACTACACAAATATATACAAATGTAAGTACAGATATACTAAAAGAAAATTACGAATTATATAAAAGAAGGGATTGATAATATGGAATTAAATAGAAAAATATTTAGAGAATATGATATAAGAGGGATATATCCTAGAGAATTAAATGAAGAATTTGCTTATCTATTAGGAAGAGCATTTGCTACTAAATTATTAAGCCTAGGTAAAAATAAAATGATTGTAGGATACGATAATAGATCATCATCTGTTTCACTTGAAGCAAATCTTATAAAAGGATTAACAGAAAGCGGAATAGATGTAGTACGAATAGGATTAGTAACTACACCAATGTACTATTATGCCTGGGATAAGTTAAATATAAAATGTGGTATAATGATAACAGCATCACATAATCCAAAAGAATATAATGGCTTTAAAATGTCATATAACGGTGTACATAATATATTTGGTAAAGAGGTAAGTGATTTATACTATATAATATTAAATGAAATTTTTTCCGAAGGAAAAGGGCAAATAACAGAAGCAAATATAAAAGATGATTATATAAGTATGATACATAATCATATAAATATGGGAAATAATAAATTAAAAGTAGTATATGACTGTGGCAATGGTACTACTAGTATAGTAGCAAAAGATATATTTAAGTCTACTGAAAGAATCGAATATATACCATTATTCGCAGAATCTGATCCAACATTCCCGAATCATCATCCAGATCCATGTGTAGAAGAAAATCTATCACATTTAAAAGAAAAAGTAAAAGAAACAAATGCTGACTGCGGTATAGCATTTGATGGAGATGGTGATAGAATAGGGGTAGTAGATGATCAAGGCAATTTTCTAGAATCAGATGAATATATGATAGCAATATGGAGAGATATCTATAATAAAGTAGATAAAAAAGAAGCTTTCTTCGATGTAAAATGTTCAAAAAAATTAGAAGATGAACTAATAAAATTAGGTATAAAACCAATATGTGTAAGAACAGGTAATTCATATACAAAAAAAATATCGTACGATGGTAACTACCCATTTGGTGGAGAATACTCAGGACATGTATATTTTAGAGATAGATTTATAGGAACAGACGATGGAATATATGCTGGATTAAGATTTGTAGAAATCCTCTCTAGAAGTCAAAATAAAGCATCTGAGCTACTTAATGATGTAAATGAGTATTGTTCTACCCCAGAAATAAAAATCGAAGTAAAAGACGAAAAAAAAGATCATATAGTAAGTAGAGTAGAAGAGTACTGTAAAGAAAACGAATATAACTATCTAACCACAGATGGAGTAAAAGTATTATATGAAGATGGATTCACATTAGTAAGAAAATCTAATACTGGTCCAAATCTAACAGTAAGATTTGAAGCAAAGACAGAAGATAAACTACAAGAAAGAAAAGAAGAATTTATAAATTTAATAAATAATTTAAAAGAAGAATAAATTAAATTTTTATTCTTCTTTTTGTAGAGGATTATTCTCCTTGTCTTAATGAATTACAGTTATTACAGTTTGAGCAATTAGAACTATTATTATTATTATTTAAGTTCGAATTGTTGTTGTTATTGCTTCTGTTATTATTAGACTGTAAAGCATTATTAGAATTCTGAGTTCTATTTTGATTAGAATTTTGATTTTTCTTACTCATTTTAATTACCTCCAATTATATTATTAACCTATTATTAATTAATATACAAAATAGAGTAGAGTAGTAATAGAAATATTTACCATTTTTAAATTAAATTCAATTCCTTCTTTATTCGATTTATTACATATTCTTTATTATTAGGATAATTTGAATAAAAAGTAATTAATTTAATTCCAGCATCATCAACAATTTTTTTTACTTTTTTATCTCTTTTAACACGATCTGGTAGAGTATGTGTTTTATCATTAATCTCAATAAGCAAAAGTAAATCTTCATAATCTCTGGTAAAAATACCAAAATCAACATTTTTAAATAACTCTAAAATATTTCCAGTATTAGAATTGATATTGATAATAGTAGCTAAATTAACTTGTGGTTGAACTCTTACAAAATATTCTTTTTCTAATTCAACAAAAATATCATAAAAATATTTTTCATAATTTGTCATAAATTTCTTTTGGTTATAATACCTATAATTTTTATTATTTGAATAATTAATTAATCTAGTAATCAGATCAAATAGTTTAGAAAATATTTTAATAAGAACTAATATAA
>JAZTXT010000012.1:0-3028 GCA_045636525.1 Bacilli bacterium
ATACTAGATAAAAGCATCATAAAGAAATTAATATTTGTAATATTTGCAATAAAAACCGTTGATATAACAATAAACAAAATAGACAATAATTTCAAATAAATATTATATACATAAATTTTATTATTAATAATTTGCTTCTTATTCTTTCTTAACTGTCTATTTTCCAGAACTAAATTATCAATAATACCCTGCTTTTCTTTAATTTGTTTCTCAATAGAAATAGTATTTTTCTTTAGTTCAACAGATAAATTATTTTCTTCAGCATATTTATAATCAAGATAGTTAAATGTATTTAAAATTTCATTCATAATATATCCTCCACAAACTTTCATAATAAAGTAAATGTTTAAAAAATTGTAAAATTCCTTTTTTATTACTCTAATAAATAAATAATGTTTATTATAGCATGTACATAATGTAAAGTTGTTGAAAAATAACTTTATTTATTATATAATTATAAAGAAGAGAAGGTGACTTATGAAAAGAATATTAACAGGTTTAAAACCAAGCGGAGAGTTAACATTAGGTAGTTTAATTGGAGGAATAAAAGGAACTGTAGAAAGACAAAATGAATATGAATCATTTATATTTGTTCCAGATTTACATGCTATTACAGTTAAACAAGATCCAAAAGCCTTAAGAGAAAGAATAAGAAAAAATGTTGCATTGTACATAGCAGCAGGGGTGGATCCTGAGAAAAACACCATATATTTACAATCAGAAAATTTATATCATACAAATTTGTCATGGGTACTAGAATGTACTACCTATATGGGTGAAGCCTCTCGTATGACCCAATATAAAGATAAATCTAATAAAGGAGAAAATGTAACAGTAGGACTATTTACTTATCCAATCCTTATGGCATCAGATATACTTTTATATGATGCAGATTTAATACCAGTAGGAATTGATCAAAAACAACATGTTGAGCTAGCACGTAACATAGCAGAACGATTTAACAAATTATATGGGGATACTTTTAAGGTACCAGAGCCTCTTATTCCTAAAATAGGAGCTAAAATAATGGATTTACAAAATCCAACTAAGAAAATGAGTAAAAGTGATGAAACATATAAAGGAGTAATCTTATTATTAGATGATGAAAAAACAATTAGAAAGAAAATAATGAGTGCGGTAACAGATAGTGAATCAAAAGTATACTATGACATAGAGAAAAAACCAGGCATCTCAAACTTACTTACTATATATTCATCACTAAAAAATATATCTATAGAAGAAACACAAGAGCACTTCAAAGACTATAATTATGGTAATCTAAAAAAAGAAGTAGCAGACGTAGTAGTAGAAGTTCTCCTAGATATTCAACAAAAATATAATAATCTAATAAATAGCACTGAAATAGATAAAATATTAGACAAAGGAAAAGAAAAGACAAACAAAATAGCAAAAGAAAAATTAGAAAAAGTCTTTAGTAAAGTAGGATTAGGAAGATATTAAAATTCTTCCTAATTATCTTTTAAATAATAGATAAGATCAAAATAATAATGGAGAAAAACGAAAAAAAGAATAGTAGATGTAAATAGTTACTATTCTTTTTCTATATATATTTCTTTATTAATTTCTACATCATAGTTAGTTAATTTATTGAGAATTTCTTCACTTACATAAACATTATATTTAATAGTATCATTAAATTCTTTTTTGATTATCATACTATTACCCAGTAGATAATCAATTTCCTTAATATCATTATAATTAAAAGATATATTAATATCATAGCCTTTAACTAAATTTATTATATTTTCTTTCTTAATAACTTCTCTAGCTGATTTTGCATAGGCTCTAGTAAGAGGACCAGCACCCAATTTAACACCACCAAAATATCTTACCACGATAATTAAAACATAATTAAGATTATTCGAAGTAATTTGATTAAGTATTGGATTACCAGCAGTCCCAGAAGGTTCTCCGTTGTCTGAGGATCTAATATCATTATCAATAACATATCCGTAGCAGTAATGAGTAGCTCCTGGATATTCCTTCTTAACTCTATCTAGATAATAATTAACTTCATCTTTAGAATTAACCCTAAATATTAAAGATATAAATTTAGAATATTTAATAGTTTCCTCGTATATATCATTTTTATTAATACTAAGCATTATAATCACCAAAAATATTGTATCAAATAAATTTTAAAAGATCAACAAATAATATTGACTCAAAACACTTTCTTCTCTATAATAAATAATTAACAAAATGGAGAAGGAAAGGAGTGCATTTGAAGAAAATAATTTTAATCCTATTAGGTATATCAATAATTTTATCTAGTGTTATATTTATCTTATATAAAAATAATCAAAGTAAAACTGATGAAGTAATAGATATATTTAAAGATGAAGAAGTAGAAACTGATGATGAAAAATTAGAACCAGAACAAAAAGATGATGAACTTACAACTACACAAAAAGTAGTTGTAGATATTAAAGGAATGATTGCAAGACCAGGTGTATATGAAGTGGATTCGTCAAGCAGAGTAAATGATGTCATAAATATAGCAGGGGGCCTATTAGATGGAGCAGATACTTCCTTTATTAATCTAGCCAAAATAGTTACAGATGAAATGATAATAATAATATATTCAAGTGAAGAAGTACTAGAAAAGTACAAAGAAAAAGTATGTATATGTGACTGTCCCGAAATAATAAACGATGCCTGTATAGAAAATACCATCAATAGTGAAAAAAATAAAATAGTTAATATTAATACAGCTTCAAAAGAAGAGTTGATGACAGTAACTGGAATAGGTGATTCTAAAGCTGATGAAATAATAAAATATAGAGAAGAAATTAGTAACTTTAAAGATATAGAAGATATTAAAAATGTCCCTGGAATAGGAGATTCTCTATTTGAAAAGATTAAAGAGTATATTACAGTCTAGATATATATTCAAAGTACTAGCATCATTCATCTTACTCGGAGATCTCATCTTTACAAATCTTTATAGTTTTCAATCAAAATATACAAAAGAGCAAACTGAATTTATTGGAATAGTTACGAAATA
>JAZTXT010000013.1:0-3178 GCA_045636525.1 Bacilli bacterium
CTTTAAAGAAATAAATATTTCATCTACATTTATAAGAGAAAAATTGCGTTATAAAGAATACAACTCTTTAACAAATTATATAGATAAAGAAATTCTAAATTATATTATAGATAATAAAATATATGAAGGTGATTAACATGAAAAATTTAACAAGAGAAGAAATAATATATTTATATTCATTAGTAGAAATATCAAAAAAAGGACTTATATCAAGTAATTATAATTTTTGTGACGATTATGAAGAAGGGTCAGTATGTTTAAATAAATATAATAACATTTGGCAGGTATATCTTTGTGAAAGAGGAAATAAATACGAATTAGAGAAATTTGAAGATATAAAAAAGGCTTGCATAAAGGTAATATGGTATTGTAGTTATGATAAAGAATATATGGAAATTGCTATTCAAAATTTTTTAATGGAAGTAATAAAAAGATATTCACTATCTGATGAGGAAATTAATTATTTAAAAGATAAATATATAGATGATAAAGTAATTCATAATCCATATAAAAAAACAAGAAAATAATCTTTACTATTTAAATATTATTATGATAAACTTATATTAATGAAAGGTGAGTAAAATGAAGCATTTAGTAGAAAAACTAATTAGAGAAAATAAGACCGTTAGTACAATGGAATCTTGTACTGGTGGTGGAGTAGCAAATGCCATTACCAATATACCAGGAGCAAGTGAAATATTAAAATTTAGTGCAGTAACATACTCAAATGAATTTAAAATAAAAATGGGAGTAAGTGGTGATGTAATAGATAAATATAGTGTTTATAGTATGGAAACTGCGAGTGAGATGAGCAAAAGTATTAGTGATTTTACATCATCATCATATGGAATAGGTATAACAGGTAAATTACAAAGAAGTGATATAAATAACCCATATGGTAAAGATAATGTAGTATATATAAGTATTTATGATAGAGAAAATAATAAATATTATAATAAAGAATTGGAAGTAACTAAAGATACTAGAAAAGAAAATAAAGACCTAGTAATAGATGAGGTTATAAATATACTTATGTCCCTATAGGAGAACTCATGAAAGAAGTAAAAAGGATAAAGATATTTAGTAATAATAATGATATATCTAAAGAAATTTATGAAATAACAAAAAATAAATTAACTAATAATGGATTTGTACTAACTGATGATAACTTTGATTTAGGTATAGCAATAGGAGGAGATGGTTCGTTTCTAAGAATGGTAAAGAAATGTAATTTCAATCCAAATGTCCTATATGTTGGAATAAATTCAGGTACTCTTGGTTTTGCACAAGAAGTTGGTATTGAAGAAATCGATTCCTTTATCGAAGAATTAAAAGATAGTAAATACAAAATAGATGATATCGGAATAGAAGAAATAAATGTTATAACAGGAGAAGGAACATTAAACTTTACTGCATTAAATGAAATAGTAATAAGAGAAAAAGATTTAAATGTAGCAAATCTAGATATAAGTATAGATGAAACGTTTTTAGAAAAGTTTGTTGGAGATGGAGTACTTATCTCTACATCGTTTGGAACAACAGCCTATAATCTAAGCTTTGGTGGAAGCATAATATTTAATACCTTCCATTCCCTTCAAATAACACCAATAGCACCACTACATAATAAAGTATATAAGTCTCTTACTAATTCAATAGTAATACCAGAAGCAAAAAGAGTAAAAATAATACCAAGAGAAGATAGAAATAATTTACTGTTATCAATAGATGGAGAAAATAGAATAGTAAGTAATGTAACAAAAATAGAATGTACTATAAGTAATACGAAAATAAAATGTTTAAGAAGAATTAATTATGACTTCTTTGAAAAAGTAAATGAAAAGTTTTTGAGGTGATAATATGGATAATAAAAAATATAATAGTGAAGAAGAATTTCTAAAAGATTATGATCCAAGCAAATTTGATAGATTATCATTAACAGCAGATATATTAATATTTAGTATATCAGATGATATTCAAGATAACTATCGTAAACTAAATGATAAATATTTTAGTGTTCTTTTGGTAAAGAGAGAAAACTATCCATTTAAAGATAAATGGTGCTTACCAGGAGGATTTGTTAAGATAGACGAAAATTTAGAAGATGCACCAATTAGAATTCTAGCGGATGAAACAGGACTTCACAACATATATCTAGAACAGTTATATACTTATGGTGATGTGGGTAGAGATCCAAGAACAAGAGTAATATCAACTTCTTATATGGCATTAATAGATAAAAATAAATTAAATGAAAAAATAACTAAGAATGCATCTTGGTTTAACATAACAAAACTAGAAGATAAAGATAAAATATATATAACATTAGATAATGGTACTGAAGAATTAAAGTTTACCATAAAAAAAGAATTAAAAGAAAAAACAACAGACAGATATAAATTTACAGTAGTAAATAATGATAGTTTAGCATTTGATCATCCATTAGTAATAACTTCTGGTATGGAGAGATTAAAAAATAAAGTTAGTTATACAGATATTGTATTTAATATGATGCCCAAATACTTTACACTAGGAGAACTTCAAAAAGTATATGAAGTAATATTAGGTAAGAAATTACTAGATCCAGCATTTCGCAGAATAATAGCAGACAAAGTAATAAAAACAGACAAAGTAAAAACAGGTGGTGGTCATAGACCAAGTGCACTATTTACTTATAATGATAAGCAAAATAGATAATGTTTTTATCGATATTGAAAACAAAAAATATATATGAGAAAGTAGTAATCTATTTTCTTTTTTTAATTCTACCTAAAGTAGATATAATTCCATGATTCATAGGTTGTAATTTTATAGGTTAATGATATAATGATATTGTAAGAGAGGGATTTAATATGGAATCAATCAAAGTAGGAAAACTAATTCAAAAATTAAGAAAAGAACAAAAACAAACACAACAAGAACTGGGAGATAAATTAGGTGTCAGTCCCAAAACAATTTCTAAATGGGAAACAGGAGGAGGACTTCCGGATATTAGTTTCTTAAAAAGATTAAGTGAAATATTTAATATAACTATTGAAGAACTACTTGAAGGAGCTCTAAATAAAAAAGAAAATATAGGTGTAAAAAGAATAAAAAAATAATATTCATTATACCCATAATGTTTATCATAATAGTATCCATAACAACTTTAATTACTAATAATCAAAATAACAAAATTGAA
>JAZTXT010000014.1:0-11423 GCA_045636525.1 Bacilli bacterium
AAAATATTAATAAAGAACTTAATAATAATCATAATATGCTTTTTGAGTTAGAAAGTAAGAAAACTATTATTAATAATAACATTGATTTATGTAATAAAGAATATGAAGATAAAGAAACAGAATTAAAGGACCTAACTAATATTACTAATAATACTAGTGAAGAAGATAATCTTATTAATAGTTTATATAAAGTTAAGGAAGATATTTCTAATTTAAATAAGGAATTATCTATGTTAAAAGTAGATGAAGACAATATAAATAATACTATTAATGAACTTGAAGAGACTTCTAGAAGTAGTAATAGTTATATCAATAAGAAAGAGAAAGAGCTTAATAATTTGAATATATTAATTAATAGAATTGATGTTAAGTTAGATACTTTACTTAATGATTTGACTACTGATTATAATATGACTTATGATTTTGCGATAGAAAACTATAAATTAGATATGGATATTGATGTTGCTAAGAAAGAGGTTATTAAACTTAAAGATAATTTGAGCTTGCTTGGTAATGTTAATTTGGATGCGCCAGAAGAATATGAAAAAGTAAAAGAAAGATATGAATTTTTAACTAAACAAAAAGAAGATTTAGTAAGTGCAGAAAATACTTTATATGATATTATTAAAGAGATGGATGGTATTATGAAGACTAAACTTACTGAAACTTTTGAACAAGTTAGACGTGAATTTAAGACTGTATATAGAGAATTATTTAAAGGCGGAAGAGCAGAGCTTATTCTAACAGAACCTGACAATATATTAGAGACTGGTATTGAGATTAAGGCTGAACCACCTGGTAAGAAACTTCAGAGCATTAGCTTATTATCTGGTGGAGAGAAAACTTTTACTGCTATATCACTTTTATTTGCTATACTTAATATTAGACCTGTGCCATTTTGTCTATTTGATGAAGTGGAAGCGGCCTTAGATGACGCTAATGTTGAAGCGTTTGGTAGATACTTAGATAAATATAGAGATAATACGCAGTTTATTATAATTACACATAAAAAGAAGACTATGGAATACGCTGATATTTTATATGGTATTACTATGCAAGAATCAGGTGTTAGTAAGATTGTATCGGTAAAATTAGAGGATATTGATAAAAAGTAATAATTAAGTACTATAAAATGTAGTACTTTTTCTTTTTTTGTGATAAAATTATAGAGAAGAGGTGTAATTATGAATAATAAACAGAATAGGGAGATTACAAGTAGAGATGTAGATTTTGCTAAATGGTATACTGATGTTGTTAGGGCTGCTAAGCTTGCTAGTTATTCTAATACTAAAGGGTGTACTGTTATTGAACCTAATGGATATGCTATATGGGAACAAATACAAAGTATATTAGATAAAAAATTTAAAGATACAGGACATACTAATGTGTATATGCCATTATTAATACCTGAGAATTTACTTAGAAAAGAAGGAGAATTAGTAGAAGGATTTGCTCCAGAAGTTGCTTGGGTGACACATGGTGGAAGTAAAGAATTAGAAGAAAGACTTTGTATTAGACCTACTTCTGAGACTTTATTTAGTGATCATTATGCTAGCACGGTAAGTTCTTATAGGGATTTACCTAAACTATATAATCAGTGGTGTAGTGTACTTAGATGGGAAAAAGAAACTAGACCTTTTCTTAGAAGTCGTGAATTTTTATGGCAAGAAGGTCATACTATTCACGAAACTAAAGAGGAAGCTGAAACTGAAACATTACAAATGCTTAATATTTATAACGATTTCTTTCATGATTATTTAGCAATACCTAGTATAGTTGGTAAGAAGACTGAAAAGGAAAAATTTGCTGGTGCTGAGTATACTTATACAGTAGAAGCACTTATGTATAATGGTGTAGCACTTCAGTCTGGTACTAGTCATTATTTTGGACAAAAATTTTCAAAAGCATATGACATAAAATATGCTAATAGAGAAAATAAACTTGATTATCCTTATCAAACATCTTGGGGTGTATCTACTAGAATGATGGGGGCTCTTATAATGGTACATTCTGATGATTATGGACTTGTATTACCTCCTAGAATTGCTCCTAGAAAAGTTGCCATTATACCTATAACTGATACTCCTGAAGTACTTAGTTTAGCAAATGATTATCTAGATAAATTGAAGGCTAAAGGTATTAGTGCATATATTGATGATAGTGATAAGTCACCAGGATATAAATTTGCTGACGCAGAAGTTAATGGTATACCAGTTAGAATTGAGATTGGTAAGAGAGATTTAGAAAATAATGTTGTTACATTAGTCAGAAGAGATACTAGAGAGAAGATGCAAGTATTTACTAATACAGATATGATTAAGAATGTAGAAGAACTACTTCTTGATATCCAAAGAGATATGTATGATAGAGCTCTGAGAAGAAGAGAAGAAATGACATATACTGCAACTGATTTAGAGGAATTTGAAAGTATTATGAATAGTCATCCTGGATTTGTTAAAGCAATGTGGTGTGGTGATGTTAAGTGTGAAGAAAAGATTAAAGAAATTAGAGGAACTAAATCTAGATGTATTCCTTTTGGCGATGAGAAAGTGTCAGATAAATGTGTTGTTTGTGGCAAAGATACTGATACTATGGTTGTTTGGGGAATTCAGTATTAAATTAAGGTTTTATAATTTACAAAGATGAATATATTTGTTATAATATAGAGGTATAATGAAAGGAAAGATAATGTATGGAAATAGCAGTTATGATTATATCAGTGTTATTAATAGCAATAGTTTTATTACAAAGTGGTAAAGCTGAAGCTGCTTCACAAATAATTCAGGGGGGGAATTCTGATTTATTTGCTAACAGAAAAGAAAGAGGATTTGAACTATTTATTACTAGAATAACTTTTATTCTTGGATTCGCTTTCTTTGCACTTAGCTTATTAATATCATTATAGTTTAAGGACTTATAATTAAGTCTTTTTTCTAATTGGAGGCCCTTATGAAAGAAAGAATAATAGATTTACTTACAGAGATTACTACTCTTACAATTATGGAGTTAAATGATAAGTTAGGACTTAATACTATTGAAGAGTATCAAAGACTTCAAAATACATTAGATGAACTTGTAAGAGATGGGATTGTGTATTATAGTGATAGAAAGAAAAAGTATTTACTTTTAGAGAATAGTCACTTAGTAAAGGGGAGACTCATTTTAAATGAGAAAGGTTTTGGCTTTATAGAAATAGGAAAAGATATTAAAGATGTTTATGTTAATGAGAAGAATATTAATGGTGCACAAGATGATGATTTAGTATTATTCGAGTATTTGAATAAAGATATTGAAAGACCGGAAGGAAAGATAATTAAAGTTATTAAGAGAAATTATGATCCTTTAGTTGGTGAAGTTGTAGTTATTGATGGAGAATATTATGTTGATCCTGATAAGAAAGGAACTAACATTTATATACCAAGAGATAATTTGAATGGTGCAGTAGAAGGTCATAAAGTTGTTGTAGAACCTGTTAAAGCAGGAAAAAGAGTAGGTAAGATAGTTAAAATTATAGGTCATAAAAATGATGTTGGAATAGATATATTATCTTTTGTTTATGAATATAATTTTAAACCTGAATTTCCTAGTGAAGTTATGGAAGAAGTAGAGACTATTCCTAGTTATTTAACAGAAGAAGAAATTAATAAAGAACTTTCTCTTAATAGAATTGATTTAAGAGATAAAGAAATATTTACGATAGATGGAGCTGATACTAAAGATATAGACGATGCTATATCATTAAGTGTAGATGAAGAAGGAATGTATCACTTGGGTGTTCATATAGCGGATGTTTCATACTATGTTAAAGAAGGTAGTCTGATTGATGAAGAGGCTTACTTTAGAGGGACATCAGTGTATCTAGTAGATAGAGTACTTCCTATGCTACCACATAAATTATCTAATGGAATATGTTCTTTAAATCCTGATGAGGATAGATTTGCTTTATCTTGTGAGATGGTTATTGATGGTAAAGGTGATGTTGTTAAATATAATATTTTTCCATCGATAATAAGAAGCAGAATGAAAATGACTTATGAGGATGTAAATAAGATTCTTGAGGAAAATATAGTACCTAGTGGATATGAGGAATATGAAATTACTTTAAGACTTATGGAAGAGTTATCTAAGATACTTAGAAAAAAGATGGTAAATCGTGGATATATAGAGTTTGAAAGTAATGAAGCTATAATTATGGTTGATGAAAAATGCCATCCTACTCATATTGAGGCTAGAGTTCAAAGAACTGGTGAAGAACTTATAGAGAACTTTATGATAGTGGCTAATGAAACAGTATCTAGTTCAATATATTATAAGAATTTACCTGGTATATATAGAGTGCATGATAAGCCTGATGAGAAGAGACTTAATGAATTTATGACATTCTTATCACTTCATGGGTATGTTATTACTGGTAAGAATAAAATAACTAATCCAAGGGATTTACAGAATGTATTAAAGCAACTTGGAGAAAGTGATGAAGTTAGAGTACTTCATGATATGGCTATTAGATGTCAAGCTAAGGCTGTATATTCAGATATTAATATAGGACATTTTGGACTTGGTAGTAAATGTTATAGTCATTTTACTTCTCCTATTAGAAGGTATCCTGATTTAATACTTCATAGACTTGTTAAAGATTATAATTACAATTATAGCGATAGGATTATTAATGAGAGAAGAGAGTCAATACCTGTAATGGCAGAGAATTGTTCTAAGAGAGAGATGGATGCTCAAAACTGTGAGCGTGATGTAGATAAGATGAAAAAAGCTGAATATATGATGGATCACATTGGTGAGGTATATGAAGGTATTATATCTGGAGTTCAAGAGTTTGGTATATTTGTAGAACTAGAAAATACGGTTGAAGGACTTATTAAAGTAGATAATCTTAAGGGAGATTATTATGTTTACAATAAAGATTTAATGGCTTTAGTAGGTAAGAGAACTAGTAAGATATATGGATTTGGAGATAAAGTTACTGTAAAAGTAACTGGTGCTGATAAAGATAGAAGTACAGTTGATTTTGAAATATACGAAGAAAAAACTAAAAAATAAATTATGTAGGGGGATTTTGAATTATGCAAGGTAAAATAGTTAAATTATTAAATGAAAATAAAAATAATAATCTAAGAATAGAAGAAATTGCTATGGTTCTTAGAGTTAATAAAGATGAATTAAAAGAAGAATTACTGCTTCTAGAGAAGGAGGGTATTATTTATCATGGGAAGAACGATAAATATACTCTCCTTTCTAATACTTCAATGAAAAACGCTGTTGTTAAGGTAACTAAGAATAATGGTATTATTGTTAGATTAGAAGATAAAACTGAACATAAATTAAATAATGGAGATTATACTCGTGTTAAACATAATGATGTAGTACTAGTAGATATTAATGTTAAAAGTGCTACTGCTAATTTGATAAAGGTACTTAAGAGAAAAGATATATTTGGAGAAGTAGTAAAAGAAGGTAATACATATAAAGTTATATATGAAGAAAAAGAATCGGATATTGTAAAAGAGATTATATTAGATGAAGTATATCCACTTGGAAGTAGAGTTTTAATAGATGGTATGACAGGTAGTATAAAAGGTATTGTAGGTCATAAAGATGAACCTAATATTAAAACAAAAGAAGTTTTAGTTGAACATGGTTTTCATGTTGAATTTCCTGAAGAATATAAATTACAACTTGATCTTATACCTAGTTACTTAACCGAAGAAGTAATTAACGAAGAAAAAAGAAATGGTAGATTAGATCAAAGGATGATTCCTTTTGTAACAATAGATGGTGATGATACTAAGGATTTTGATGATGCAGTTTGTTATTATAATGGTATGTTATACGTAGCAATAGCGGATGTTCCATACTTTATTCCTGAAGATTCTCCAATAGATAAAGAAACTATAGCAAGAAGTATATCTGTGTATACTCCGGGTAATGTAGAACCGATGCTTGACCATAAGTTTTCTAGTGGCATATGTTCTTTAATTCCTAGAGAAGATAGATTTACTACATCTCTTGTAGCTAAATTAGATGAAGATAATAATGTTAAATCATATCGTTTATGTGAATCTATTATTAATAGTAAGATGAGAATGACTTATAGTCAGGTTAATTTGTTCTTAGAAAAGGGTATAGTACCATCTGGATATGAAAATTATATTGGAATGCTTACTAAGTTATATGATGTTGCTATGGGGATGAAAAAGAAAATGTTAAGAGATGGATTTCTTGAATTTTCTAGTACAGAGGTACAAGTTTATTTAGAAGAAGAAAGAGTTAATAATATTAGTAGGAGATATCATGGAAAAGCAGAAGAATTAATTGAATTTTTGATGCTTCTTAAAAACTTAACTAAAACATCATATTTTATTAAACATGGTCTTCCATTTATTGCAAGAAATCATGATGAACCAGATCATGAAGGTCTTACAGCATGGAATAGACTACTTAATACTAGAGGATATAGAGCCGATATAAAAAAGAAATATGGTAGTTCTGATATAAGAAGATCTAGGGATAGTTATAAAGGATGTCTTGAAGAAGTAGTACTTGATTACATCGGTATTAGAAGACTAGCTAAGGCAAATTATGGTGCATATAATAAAGGTCACTTTGCGCTTGGACAGAAGGCATATGCAACATTTAGTTCTCCTATTAGGAGGATCTCTGATTATATTAATCAGAGAATCTTTAAAGATTCTCTTAAATTTGGAGATAAATTTGCGAGAGATAAATGGGAGCCTAAACTTGCATTATTTGCTAAGATGGCTACGGATAGTGAACTTAGAGCGGATAAAGTTGAGATGATAATGGATGATTTAAAGAAGGCAGAATATATGTCGCGTTATCCAAAGGGAACTATCTTTAATGCAATACTTTATGAAGTTACTGATGAGTTTATGAGAGTAATTCTTCCTAACATGGTAACTGGTAAGATATATTATAATCCTAAATATCATAAACTAGGTAAAGATGGATTTTCATTATATAATACCAAAAATAATGAACAATTTTTAGTAGGAGATAATATAGAAGTTTGTTTAGACAAAGTTAATATAGAAAGTGGAGAAATTACTTTTACTAAAAATAAAAATGGAGAATATGAATATGAAGAGGAAAAGAAGGGTAAGACGAAAGTTAAGACTAGGTAGAATATTAATATTATTATTTGTATTAATACTAGTTACTGCTAGTGGATATTATGTTATAGGTAGTATATTAAGTAATAAAGGTACTAATGTTCCTAATGATGAAATAATAGAAGAACCAAAAGAACAGATATATGAAATATCTCTTGCTATGGTAGGAGATAATCTTATACATAGTAGAATTTATGAAGAAGCAAATAGAAATGCTAATTATAATGGATATGATTTTAAACCTATGTATTCTTATTTAAAAGAAATGATATCAGGTTATGATCTTGCATACTATAATCAAGAAACTATTTTAGGTGGAGCGGAAATTGGACCATCCACATATCCAGCCTTTAACTCACCTTATGAAGTAGGAGATGCAATGATTGATGCTGGATTTAATTTAGTTAGTTTAGCTACTAATCATACTTTAGATAGGGGAGAAAAAGCCGTTATTAACTCTTGTAATTATTGGGATAGTAAGGAAGGGGTTATGACCGCAGGTAGTTACTGTTCTTTTGAAGATAGGAATGAAGTACAAATAATGGAGAAGAATAATATTTCATATTCACTTCTATCATATACTTATGGTACTAATGGAATACCTGTACCTAGTGGTAAAGAATATTTAGTTAATGTGTGGCCTACCGGATGGGGAAACCCTGATAATGATAGTACATATCAAGCATATAAAAATACTGTTAGAGAAGATATTGAAAGAGTAAGAGATAAAGTAGATGTACTTATGGTAGCAATGCACTGGGGAGTAGAATACACACATACTCCAACAGCATATCAATTAGATATGGCACAGTTTCTAGCGGACAATCATGTAGATATTATAATTGGTACTCATCCACACGTAGTTATGCCAGTTACTTGGATAGATAATACTTTGGTAATTTATTCACTTGGTAATTTACTGTCTGCTCAAACAACAGTAAGTGACTATAACACTATGGTAGGTCTTATGACAACTGTAAATATTACTAAGAAAATAGATGAAGAAAAGACTAGTATTACAATTGGCGATGTAAATAATGAATTATTACTTACATATTTTAATAACTATACAAATTTTAAAGTAGTACCTTTTTCTAGTCCAGATATTAGTAGTTATAATAGCGACTATGAAAGATTATATAATAAATATAGTGCTGTTATAAAGAATATGGATGAGAATATGCCAGTAGTAGCACTTGCTAGTTAATATAATAAGTAGTATTAAATGCTACTTTTTTCTTTTGGGTTTATTTTTAATATTAATTTTGTTATAATAGATATAGTTGAAAGGAAGATATCTTATGGAAATATTAAATAGAAAAGCAAGATATGATTATGAAATTGAAGACACTTATGAAGCAGGTATGGTTCTTACTGGTACTGAAATAAAATCTATTAGACAAGGTAAAGCTAATATTAAAGATAGTTATGCCATAGTAAGAAATGATGAATTATATTTACTAAATACTCACATTTCTTTATATGATGAAGGAAATAGATTTAATCATGAAGAGACTAGAACGAGAAAACTTCTAATGCATAAAAGAGAAATACTTAAATTAAAAAACAAATTAGAAATAGAAGGATATACTTTAATACCTCTGAAAATATATTTTGTAAGAGGTAGAGCAAAAATAGAAATAGGTGTATGTAAAGGTAAAAAGAATTATAATAAGAAAGAAGCTATTAAAGAAAGAGATATTAAAAGAGAACAGGAGAAATATATTAAATATAATGGATAATGTGATTCTAAAGACAAAGAAGTTAATAGAAGTATTTGAAGCAAGCGAACTTATTAAAAATTTAGATTATTATAAAAACAAAGTTATTAATAATAAAGAAATTATGAATATGATAAATAATTATAATAATTCTAATGATGAATATGAAAAGATATCTATAAAAAAAGATATATATAAATTTAATGATTATGATTTATATATGAAGTATTATAATGAATTATTTTATTATGTATTAAAAATTAATAATAAATTTAGAAGTTTTACTAATGAAAGAGGGTGCAGTAGTGAGAGTCATTAGTGGTTATTTAAAAGGAAGAAACTTAGAAGGGTATATGGTAGAAACTACTAGGCCTACGATGGATAGAGTAAAGGAATCTATGTTTGCTAGTATTCAAAATGATATAGAAGAATCTACAGTACTTGATTTATTTTGTGGAACAGGAAGTCTTGGTATTGAGGCAATATCTATGGGAGCAAATAAAGCTTACTTCGTAGATAATAATAACAATATAATTAATTATTTAAATAAAAATATTAATAATTTAAATATCAAAGATAAATGTAATGTAATCCAAAAAGACTATAAAGAAGCGCTTATATATTTTAAAAACAATAATATGAAATTTAATATCATACTAGTAGATGCCCCATATAAAATGGAAGTTATGGATGAAGTTATAAATCTTGTTAGTGATTATGAACTATTACAAGAAAATGGAATATTAGTGCTTGAATATAGTTTTGATAAATTAAATGAAAAATATAATAATTTAAATCAAATAAGACATAAAAAATATAGTGATAAATTTGTAACCATTTATAGAAAAGTAATTGACTAATACCATCTTTTATGGTAATATTTAATTATAGAATAGAGGAGGAAATTAAAATGAAAAAATTAAATAGAAAAGGATTTACATTAATCGAATTATTAGCGGTTATCGTTATTATGGCTATAATACTTATTGTAACTGTACCTAATATTATTCAATCAATAGGAGATGCAAGAGTATCAAGTATTCATAATTTAGCTGTAAGTGCTGCGAATACTTATAATACTGCATATGGACAAGATTTAGTTGCAACAACAAAAGTATTAGGAGATATTCCAGAAGAAATATCATCAGACTGGCAATGTATTGGAGATTTTGCTCCTGGAAAAGCTTTAGATACTACTAAGTCATTAGCTGATGTTTTAGGTGTGTCAGCAAATGATGTTGTATTAGAAGCTGCAACAGATAATGATAAAATGACAGACGCAAAATTAACTGTTAATGCATCTACTGGAAAATCAGGAGTTACTGCAACTACTTGTTCAGCAATTAGACTAAGAAATGGCAGTGCTGAAGTTGTACTTGTTGCAGCAAATGGTGGAAGATTCTATGTTGCACAAAATGTTACTTATGCATATAGTAAAGATACATCAGCAAAACAAAATGCACAATAAACTATAGATTATTAATCTCAATCTCAAATGATTGGGATTTTTCTTTTGGTATCATTGACTAAGAATAGTTGTTATGTTAAAATTAAATAAGAAAAGAAGGCGATATAAATGAAGAGTGGATTTGTTAGTTTTGTAGGAAGACCTAATGTTGGTAAAAGTACACTTCTAAATAGTATATTAGGTAAGAGAATAGCAATTACTTCAGATAAACCTCAAACTACTAGAAATTTAGTACAAGGAATATATAATGATGAAGATACACAGATAGTATTTGTAGATACTCCTGGTATTCATAAACCACAAAATAAGCTTGGAAGAGTACTAAATAAACAGGCATATTTGACAATTAATGATGTGGATATAGTTATAATGATAGTGGATATTACTGAAAAAGTAGGTAAAGGGGACAGTTTTGTTATAGATGTTCTTAAAAACATAGAAGACAAACCAGTATTCTTAGTAATTAATAAAATAGATAGGTTACCAAAAGAAGAAATATTAAAGAAGATTGATGAATATCAAAAACTATATGATTTTACTGAAATTATACCAGTATCTGCTAGAAAGAAAGATAATGTAGATAGACTACTTGAAATTATAAAAAAATATTTACCTGATAACATTCAGTACTATGACACTAATTCTGTTACAGATAGTAGTCCTGAGTTTATTATATCAGAGTTTATTCGTGAGAAAGTATTAGACTTAACTGAAGAAGAAGTACCACATTCAGTAACATGCATAGTAGAGAGCCTTGAAGAAGGTGATGATATTCTTAATGTTGGTGCTACTATTGTAGTGGATAGAGAAAATTTAAAAAAGATTATTATCGGTAAGAATGGTAGTATGATTAAAGAAATAGGGACTCGATCAAGAAAAGATATTGAAGACTACTTTGAAAAGAAGGTATATTTAGATTTATTTGTTAAAGTGGTAGATAAATGGAGAGATAAAGAAAAATTTCTAAATATGATAGGGTATAGAGATTTTTTGAATAAATAATTTAATAAAGTTACATTATATTATTAGGTGATATAATGGATAAAAAAGATTTATGGCTACTCTTTAAAAATACAGGTAAAATAGAAT
>JAZTXT010000015.1:0-6625 GCA_045636525.1 Bacilli bacterium
GCTAAAGACGTTGCTGACAATGGTGGAAATGTTAAAGAAGGCATCGACAAAGAAGAAGCTGAAAAAATTAAAGCTCAATTTGAAGAAGCTGGAGCTACTGTTGAACTTAAATAGTTTAATTAGTTATTAGAGAGGTAATCAGAAATGGTTGCTTCTTTTTTGTATATTATTTGTAAAATTTTATGAAATAAATGATTTTAAATAAGATTTAATGTATAATGTTTATAGAGGTAGTATTATGGACAGTATTTATACCGGTAGAAAAGTTGCAGTATTTAGTGATGTACATGGATTATTAGAACCATTAGAGGCTGTAATATCTGATATCAAAAGTAGAGATATTACAGAAATTTATTCTTTAGGTGATAATATAGGGTGTGGTCCATCGCCATGTGGTGTTATTGATATGCTTGAATGTTATAATATTAAGTCTGTGGCTGGTAATGCTGAGGAATATTGTACCTTGGGAATAGAACCATATATTGGTTCGTTTAATATAATGAAGCTTAGAAGCCATGAATGGACTTATTCGGTATTGGGTGATAAAAGACTTTTGTATATTAGAAATTTACCTCATTCATATGATGTTTTAATAGGTGGTATGAAAGTTGGATTATGTCACTTTGCTAATGACATAAGAACTGATTATGAATTTCATGGTACAGAAGAATATTTGAGAAATATTAAAGATGGTAATGGATATAAACAATTTTTATATACTAATACTTTGGAACATAGAGAAAGAATTAAATATAATATTGAAGAGTATGGTGAAGATAATCCTTATAATAGAGGATATGTATCTGCTAGAGATTATCCGATATTTAATGGTAAGACATTAGATTATTATGATGCTATTATTCAGGGACATGTACATAGAAATTTGTACGAAAGGGGTAATGATATAGATTTTTATACAATTAAGGCTATGTCGTTACATTTTGATATGGATCCTATTGATAAAGCTTTTTATATTGTTTTACATGAAAAGTGTAATAATATGGGATTTGATATTGAGAGACTGTATGTTCCGTTTGATAGAGAAAGAATGGAATATACTATAAACAAAAGTGATGAACCTACTAAAAAGATAAAAAAGATGGTAAGAATGTTATAGAGGTGTTTTATGAGTCAATATTTTGATAATGATAAAAATGTTAAGAGTGAAAAAAGATTAATTAAATTTAATTTTAACAATAAAGAATTTTCTATCTATAGTGATAACGGAGTATTTTCTAAAGATAAATTTGATTATGGTACTAGAGTGCTTCTTCAAAATATGGATATAAGTAACTTGCACGGAAAAGTACTTGATTTGGGTTGTGGTACAGGAGTTGTTGGTTTAATACTTGGAACTCTTAATAAGAATATTTCTATTGATATGATTGATGTTAATGAAAGAGCAATAGGACTAGCTAGAGAAAATATTAAACTTAATAATCTAAATAATAATATATTTATTAGTGATGTTTATTCTAATGTTAATGATAAATATGATTATATTATTACTAATCCTCCAATAAGGGCTGGTAAAGATGTTATTAGAAAGTTTTTACTTGGAGCTAAGGATTATCTTAGTAATAATGGTAACTTATATTTTGTTATGAGAAAAGATCATGGCGTTAAGTCTATGATAAAGGAATTAGAAGGAATATATAAGGTTGAAGTAATAGCTAAAGATAAAGGGTTTTATATTGTTAGATGTCAAATAAAGGAAATGTTATAGTATGATAGATTTTATTGGTAAATTAATATTTTCTCCTTTTATTATTGTGGGATATTTTTTTAAATTTATTGGGTATTTTATGTATGCTATGCTTATGTGTATTGTATGGTCTATTCAAATAATAGTTAATTTTTTTAAGTTTATAGTTTCTTTGTTTTCAAAGAAAAAAAACAATACTAAATATATCAAATTGTTTTCTATAAAGGATTTTAGGAATAATTCTTTCTATAAAAATAAAGATAATTATAGTCAATCTGATTTT
Source organism: Bacilli bacterium (assembly GCA_045636525.1). GTDB lineage: Bacteria > Bacillota_I > Bacilli_A > RF39 > UBA660 > CAG-302. The sequence continues at coordinate 1,989 of JAZTXT010000015.1, forward strand.
GATATGGAAGCCGATTTATGGGGGTTGGCGGAAGAAGATAGAAAGATTGCAAAACGTGAAAGAATGTCACCTGCTGATTTTGTGGAAGCTGAAGAAAGAAATAATGATGTTTTAGATACTGATGAGTGGGAAGATGAATAATAAATTAATATGAATAAAGAGTGGTGATTTTATGGGAGAACAAAATTCTTTGATTTTTGGCTTGGTAATGTTGTTATTAATTTTTGTATATATTTTAATTAATACAATATTAAAAAAAGATGAATATTATTTGCAGATTGTTAGATTAAATAAATTTTACAAATTTTATGTAATAAATAGAAAATTAACTATTTATGAAAATGTTTCTTCTTTATCTCAACTTAGAAAATTGGAACCTGATGCAATAATTTATTTTGCTATAAAAAATAATAGACAAGGCATAAAAAATATAGTCGAAAATATTTTAATGAATAGAAAGAATTATTCTGCTTATAGTAATGAATTTAAAAATATCATTGATGGTATTTATGTAAATAAGTATAAATTTAATATATTTAATAAATTTATAAGATGGATTAAGATTATCAATTGTAAAAGTATAAAGCTTAAACCTACATTAGATTTTATTGTTTCATACCAGGTGTCATATACTTCTCCTGCTGGTAGAAATCATTATGAACGAAAAGCAAAATATAATTATGATAATTTAGTTAGATTGTGTTCTGATTATGAAAGTCAAAAAAATCAAGAAGAATTAAGGAAAAATTTTATAGAGATGGAAAGGGCAAAAATGACTGATTCACTTAGATATAATGTACTTAAAAGAGATGGGTTTAAATGTAGAATTTGTGGTGCAACTAGCGATGATGGTATAAAATTACATGTAGACCATATTATTCCTGTTTCAAAAGGTGGAAGAACGATTATTAGTAATCTTCAAACTTTGTGTGAGAGATGTAATATTGGAAAAAGTAATAAAATGTGATAAATCTAAATTATAATGTTTAGTGATAATACTAGACATTTTTTTAATAATTATATAAATATAATTAAAGGTATAGGGAGAAATTACGAGAGTAATTTCGGGGTAGCGAAGCGGATGTTAATAAAAAAAGAATAAAATCGAACTTTTTGCAAGAAAATTTTTGTAAAGTTATTGACTTATTTACTAAATGCTGATAAACTTATAAATTGGTAACACATCTTTTAATGTGGCTTATTTTGGAAAAAAATCTAGGTATTGGGGTGAAAATTAATGGCTTATAAAGTAAAGCAAAGCGGTGATTATAGAAAGAGAAGAAACTTTTCTATGATCAAAAATTCACTAGCAATTAGTGATTTATTAGAGGTTCAAACTGAATCATATAAATGGTTTACCTCAGAAGGGGTTAAGGAAGTATTTGAAACTTTTTCACCTATTGAAAGTTTCTCAGGTAGTTTATCTTTAGAATTTGGTGAATATGAATTTGGTACTCCTAGATATTCTATTAAAGAATGTAAGGATAGACAAATTACATATGCTGCACCTTTAAAAGTACAAACTAGACTATTTAATAATGAGACTGGGGAAGTTAAAGAGCAAGAAATATTCTTAGGAGATATGCCTTTAATGACTGACAGTGGTACATTTATTATTAATGGGGCAGAGAGAGTTATTGTATCTCAATTAGTTAGATCTCCTAGTGTTTATTATTCAAAAGAAATAGATAAGAATGGTAAACCTGTTTTTGCATCTAAGGTTATTCCATCAAGAGGTACTTGGTTAGAATATGAAACTGATGCTAAGGATGTTCTATATATAAGAATAGATAGAAATAGAAAAGTTGCTATGACTACTATGCTAAGAGCAGTGGGATTATCTACTAATGATGATATATTAAACTTATTTGATAATGATATATATTTGAAGAATACTATAGAGAGAGATTCTTCTCATAATACAGATGAGGCTCTTATTGAAATATATGAAAAATTAAGACCAGGAGAGCCTACTACTTTAGATAGTTCAAAGAACCAATTAATTACTAGATTCTTTGATGATTTTCATTATGATTTAGCTAAAGTTGGTAGATATAAATTTAATAAGAAACTTAGTGTTAAAGATAGATTACTTGGAAATAGACTAGCTGAAGATATTATTATTGATGGTGAAGTTAAAATTGAAAAGGGTACTTTAATTAACAAGGAAGTTTATGAAGAATTATGTACTTATTTAGATAATGGATATGGTGCATGCGAATGTAAAGTTAATGAAGATTTAACTATTAATGCAACAGTAGATGTACATAATAAGATTCAAGTTATCCATTTATATTCTAATGTAGATGATAAGAAAGTTGTTAAAGTTATTGGTAATGATCCTAATGGCGAATGTAATAACTTAACTATTGGTGACTTCTATGCTACTATATCTTATTATTTAAATTTAAATGATGGTATTGGTAAAGATGATGAAATAGATCATTTAGGTAACAGAAGAGTTAAACAAGTAGGAGAACTTTTACAAAATCAATTTAAGATTGGTTTTAGTAGAATGGAAAGAGTTATTAGAGAGAGAATGACTACTCAAGATATTGAGACTGTTACTCCTAAGACACTTATTAATATTAGACCTGTTACTGCTGTTATCAAAGAATTCTTTGGTAGTAGCCAGTTATCTCAATTTATGGATCAAACTAACCCAATAGCAGAACTTACTCATAAGAGAAGATTATCTGCACTTGGACCTGGTGGTTTATCTAGAGATAGAGCGGGTGTTGAAGTGCGTGACGTAAACTCTTCACACTATGGAAGAATTTGTCCTATTGAATCTCCAGAAGGAGCTAACATTGGACTTATCACATCACTTGCTAGTTATGCTAAAATTAATGAATATGGATTTATTATGACTCCATATAGAAAAGTAGTTAATGGTACACTTACTGATGAAGTTGTATATTTAACTGCTGATGAAGAAGAAGATTATCATATATCTCAAGCTACTGTACATGTAGATGACAATGATGTTATTACTGATAAGACAGTTGCTGCAAGATACAGAGGAGAAAATGAATTAGTATCTCCATCTATAATTGATTATATAGACGTATCTCCACAACAAGTTGTTTCTGTAACTACTAGTTTGATACCTTTCCTAGAACATGATGACGCAACTCGTGCGCTAATGGGTGCAAACATGCAGAGACAAGCATTACCACTTTTAACTACAGAAGCTCCATTTGTAGGTACTGGTGCTGAATATATTGCTGCTAGAGATAGTGGTTCAGTAGTAGTAGCTAAAGCTGATGGTGTTGTTAGTTATGCGGATGCTAAGAAAATTGTTGTTAACAATGCTAAAGGAGAAGACGTATATCATTTATCTACATTTGAAAGATCTAACCAAGGTGAAACATTTAATCATGTTCCTATTGTTAGATGTGGAGATAAGGTTAAGAGAGGTCAAGTAATAGCTGACGGTCCAAGTACTGATAAAGGTGAGTTAGCACTTGGTAAGAACGTAGTTGTAGCATTTACTACATTTAATGGTTATAACTATGAAGATGCTGTTATTATGAATGAAAGATTAGTTAAGGATGATGTTTATACTTCACTTCATATTGAAGATTATGAAATTCAATGTCGTGATACTAAACTTGGTCCTGAAGAAATTACTAGAGATATTCCTAATGTTGGAGAAGAAGCTAGACGTAATTTAGATGAACATGGTATTGTTAAAATTGGTACTGAAGTTCATGAAGGAGATATTCTAGTTGGTAAAGTTACTCCTAAGGGAATGGCTGATTTAACTAGTGAAGAAAAATTATTACATGCTATCTTTGGTGAGAAGACAAGAGAAGTTAGAAACTCTTCACTTACTGTTCCACATGGTGGAGATGGTGTTGTTCACGATGTTAAAGTTTATACTAAAGCTGATAATGAAGACTTACCAAGCGGTGGGAGCATGGTAGTTAGAGTATATATTATTCAAAAGAGAAAGATTCAAGTAGGAGATAAGATGAGTGGTCGTCACGGTAATAAGGGTGTTATATCATTAGTATTACCTAGTGAAGATATGCCATTCTTACCTGATGGTACTCCTGTTGATATTATGCTTAACCCTCAGGGTGTTCCTTCTCGTATGAATATTGGACAGATACTTGAATTACATTTAGGTATGGCTGCTAAAAAGTTAGGTGTACATTATGCTACTCCAGTACTTGATGGTGCTGAATGGGATGATGTTGTTGAAGCTATGAAAGAAGCTGGAATGGATGAAGACGGTAAGACTATTCTTTATGATGGTAGAACTGGTGAACCATTTGATAGTAGAATTTCAGTTGGTGTCATGTATATGATTAAACTTCACCACATGGTTGATGATAAATTACACGCTAGAGCAACTGGTCCATACTCACTTGTTACACAACAACCACTTGGTGGTAAAGCACAACTTGGTGGACAGAGATTTGGTGAAATGGAAGTTTGGGCACTTGAAGCTTATGGTGCATCTCATGTACTTCAAGAAATTCTTACTTATAAATCAGATGATGTTGTAGGAAGAGTTAAGGTATATGAAGCACTTGTTAAAGGGCAACCATTACCAAAACCTGGTATACCAGAAGCGTTTAGAGTATTAATTAAAGAATTCCAAGCATTAGGTCTTGATATATCTGTTA
>JAZTXT010000016.1:0-10496 GCA_045636525.1 Bacilli bacterium
TTTAAAATAATATTTATAATTTTATATTCAAGTCTTTTAACATATACAACAGTAATAACAGAAGTAACATATGGTATAGAAACAATACTAAAACCACTTGGTAAAATAATACCAGTAAGTGATATAGCAGCCACAATAGCACTTGCTATTAGATATATACCATCACTAACTCATGAGGGGGATAGAATAATAAAAGCCCAAAAAATGAGAGGTATAAATTTTGATAGTAGCAGTCTTAAAGAAAAAATAATTAGTATAAGCGGTATATTGATGCCAATGTTTGTTTTATCATTAAAAAAAGCTGAAAGAACAGCTGATATAATGGAAATAAGGCTGTATAATTATGGCAAATCAAAAACAAATTATCGTTCAAATAATTGGAAAGTATTAGATACGTTATTACTTATATTAAACATACTAATATTAACAATAGTAATATTTTATTAGAAGAGGAGAGTTTTATGAGATATTTGATTACAATATCATATGACGGTACAGAATTTTCAGGTTATCAAAAACAACCTAGAGAAAGAACTGTACAAGGAGAATTAGAAAAAGCCCTAAAAGAAATAAATGGAGGTAAAAAAGTGGATGTCCATGCATCTGGAAGAACAGATGCTGGTGTACATGCTATGGCACAGCGAGTTCATTTTGATTTACAAACAAAAATAACATGTGAAAAACTTAGTAAGGGTTTAAACTCACTTTTACCTAAAGATATCTTTGTAAGAAGGACTGAAGAAGTACCAGAAACCTTTCATGCGAGATTTTCAGCCATTGGTAAAGAATATATATATAAGCTAAATATGGGAGAATACAATCCCCTAGAGAGAGATTATGTATATCAACATAATGAAAAATTAGATGTTGTGGAAATGGAAAGAGCAATGAAGTATTTAGAGGGGACACATAATTTTAAATCATTTACCAAGACTGATGAAGAAAAAGATGATTATGTCAGAACAATCTCTCAGACAAGTTTAATTAGGGATAGTAAAGATGTCAATAAAATAACATTTGTATTCGTAGGAACCGGTTTTCTAAGATACATGGTACGAAACATGGTAGGTACACTAATCATGGTAGGACAAGGCAAAATAAAAAGTGAAGAAATAATAAATATATTAAAACAAGAAAATAGAATAGCAGCAGGCAAAACTGCTAGATCAGAAGGATTATATCTAAAAAATGTCTTTTATTAATTAAGTAAACTTTTCTTTACAAATCATGATAGATATATTATAATTAATAACGAAGGAAGTGTTAAAAAATGGGAAGAGAATTAAGAAGAAAACAAGCAAAAAGAGATGGAAAAAATGTTAGAGAGGTACAAAAGAAAATAAAAGATAAACCATTATCACCAAAGTCATTTATGATTATAATGGTATTTATAGTAATATTCTTTGCAGTATTATACCTATTAACAGATATGTTTATTACTAACAAAAATAAATGGTTTGGAAATAATGATGAAGAAAATACAGTAGAATTAAAAAATAAAATATTAGCTGCTGATAGTTTAAAGCAAACCGAGGAAGAGTACTATGTATATTACTATGATACAACTGATGAAAGTGTAGAAGTAGCAAACGCGCTATACTCAATAAAAGAAAAAATATATAGAGTTGATTTAAATGATGGATTTAATAGTAATTTTGTTGGAGAACCATCAGGAATAGTAGAAAATATTGAAGATTTAAAAGTATCAAATCCAACATTAATAAAAATATCATCTGAGAAGATTGTAGCATTCTATAATGGTACAGAAGAAATAACATCTGCACTTAAATAGGTGGTTTGATGCAAAAATTATATTTAGACTGTGATGGGGTAATACTAGATACAATAAACAGAAGTTACAAAATGTTAAAAGAAGAAGGAATAACAACCGAACCAGAAATAACTTTATTCTATAGTAACATCTGTTGGGAAACATTAATCAAAGAATCAGGAGAGATAAATAATTCAATAAGTAAGATAAAAGAATTAACAAAATACTTTGATATTGAAATATTAACACATGTAAATTCAGAAAATGAAGCAAATGTTAAAACGCATTATTTTAAAAAAATGTTAGCAGGAATTAATGTAATAGCAGTACCAAAATCTATAAAGAAAGCTGATTTTGTAAATCCATCAGGATGTATATTAGTAGATGATTATTCATCAAATTTAGTGTATTGGGAGGAAAAAGGTGGAATACCAGTTAAGTTTTCAGATTATGAAGAAAACTGTCCTTATACAGTAATAAAAGATCTATTAGAATTAATAAATTTATACACAAAAAATAAAATAGAAGTTAAAGAATAGAAGGTGATAATATGGAACTATTAAATGTAAAAGGTACTAATGATAGCCTACCAAAAAAAGAAATAGTAAAAAGAAAAGTCATTAATACACTTACAGATACTTTTGAAAAATTTGGTTATTTACCACTTGATACAACAATATTATGTTATTATGATTTGCTAGCATCAAAGTATTCTGGTGGAAGTGAAATATTAAAAGAAGTATATACATTAAAAGACCAAGGTGAAAGACAGTTAGGCTTAAGATATGATCTTACTGTACCATTTGCAAAAGTAATAAGTATGAATGCAGGTAAGGAATTAACATTACCATTTAAAAGATATGAAGTAGGTAAAGTGTTTAGAGATGGTCCAGTAAAAACAGGACGTGCTAGAGAGTTTTATCAATGTGATGTTGATGTATGCGGAATTGAAGGGTCTTATATAGAAGCAGAAATGTTATCTATGACTGCACTAGCATATAAAAGACTAGGTATTGATATTTATATAGAAGTAAATAATAGAAAATTATTAGAGGGATTTATTATAGCAGCAGGTATTCCAGAAGAGCTTGCAAGTAATGTTATTTTATCAGTGGATAAACTTGCTAAGATTGGAGAATCTGGTGTAAAAAAAGAACTTGCAGAATATAATATTGAAGATTATAAATTAGAAAAGTTATTTAGTTATTTTAATGTTAAAATAGAAGAGTTAGATAGTCTAGATATAACTAATGAGTATTTTCTTGAAGGAAAAGAAGAGATTAAAGAATTGTTTGGTTATATAAATGATTTATCACTTACTGAATGTAGATTTACTCCATATCTAGCAAGAGGACTAGAAATTTATACTGGAACTGTATGGGAAGTATTTGACAAAGAACAAAGATTAACCTGCGCTATTGGTGGAGGCGGAAGATTTGACAAAATTATAACTAACTTTATAAATGACGGAAATAAATATCCTGCTGTTGGTATATCATTTGGAATAGTACCAATATGTGAAATATTAGGTTTAAATAATGATAAAGCATTATATGATTTACTTATAATCCCAATGGATACTAATAAGGAAAGTTTAAAATTAGCAAATAGTCTTAGGGAAAATGGTATAAAAGTACTAATAGAAATGAATAATAGAAAAGTAAAAAAAGTACTAGAATCTGCTGATAAGAATAATATACCTTATGTAATAATACTTGGTGAAAATGAAATAAAAGAAAATATGTTAGAAATAAAAGATATGAAGAATAGTTCAAATATAAAAGTGGAATTAAATAATATTGAAAAAATGCATGAAATTATAAAAAAAAGATAGAAATATCTTTTTTTTATTTTTAACCACTTGAAAATCATAGCATAATTTGTTATTATATTTATAGTAAGGAATGATATGTATGAAAGAAACAAAGGCTAAAAAAATCTTAATATTAACATCTTTTTTAAGTATTGTTATATTACTTGTTGGTACAACATTTTCTTTCTTTACATACGATACTCAAAGTAAAAAGAATGCTTTAGCAATAGAGGCTTCTCAAATAAGAATAAATTTAGGAGTATCAAATTTATATACAGGACGTTTATTAATTCCATTAAAAGATGAATTAATAATGAAAGCATATAAAGAATATAAGTGTGTAGATTCATTTGGATGGGGTGCTTGTCAGGCATATTCATTAGAATTATTTAATGATTCTGTTGAAATAGAAATAGAAAGTTTTATAGATTTTAATATTAATGGAATTAAAAATTTAACATATATGGTTCTTGACGATGAAGAAAATATATACAAAGATATAACACGTGTTGATAGTAATAATCCAACTGGATTATCACTAGGAGATAACTTTGTTCTGAAGGATGGTTCGTTAGAACAAACATCAAAAAAGTTAATATTATTAATATGGTTATCAGATATAGGAGAAATTCAAGATAAAGACGATGCAGGTGGCAGTTTTACTGCTAGCGTAACGTTTAGAACAGCAGCTGGATCACAATTAACAGGATTTGTTCAAGGTGTGAAGTCATCGGTAGAAGCAACATCAGTAATAGACTAAAGAGTTACTTATAAATAAGGAGGTACTATGAAGAAAAAAATATTATTTTCAATATTAGGGGTAGTTGCAATTTCAGTACTTACCTTTGGAGGAACTTATGCATACCTTTTAGCATCATCACAAAATAACTTTTCTGGTGAAGCACAAAGTGGTGTAGATACAACATTAACATTAGAAAAAACCTATCATGCATCAAAATTAGTACCACTAGGTGATAGTTTGATTAGAACTGCTATATCAAAAACTACTAATAAGTGTATAGATAAAAGTGGTTATGAAGTATGTTCTCTATATAAAATAACATTAAAAAATACAGTTGATAGTGAAAATTTATATGGTTATATAAGAACTGAAACATCAACATATACAACAGATAATCTTAAATATCAATTTTTTGATTCAGGGTTTAATGCATTAACAGATATTGATTCATTATCAAAAACTGCTAATGAAATAATATATTTTCAAAAAGATGAAACAAATTATCAAGTATCTATTGCAGGAAGTACAACATATTACTTAGCTATTTGGCTTACCGATACAGGGGAAGAACAAAGCGCTGATTACTCAAAAGACTTTACAGGTTACATAGGGTTCGAATCAGTAGAACATTATGGAACAGAAAATGGTAAAATAGAAGCTGGTTTTGAAGCATAAAATATACTGTAACAAAAAAAAGTTGACAGTATATTTTTTTTGTGGTAGAATTAATGAAGAAAGCGAGGGATATATAATGTTAAAAATCAGATTAAAAAGAATGGGAGCAAAGAAAGCACCTTTTTATCGTGTTGTAGTAGCAGATTCTAGAAGTCCAAGAGATGGAAGATTTGTTGATCAAATTGGTACATATAATCCACTTACTACACCTGCTGAAATTAAAATAGATGAAGAAGCTGCACAAAAATGGCTTAATAATGGTGCTCAACCTACTGATACAGTAAAAAATTTATTTAGTAAAGCTGGAATTATGGAAAAATATCATAATTCAAAACAAGGTAAATAATGAATAATTTAGTAAATCTTACAGAATTAATCATTAAAAGATTAGTAAATGATTCCGAATCAGTATCAGTAAAGGAATTTGAGTCAAATGAAGAAGACACTATTCAAATAGAAGTTATGGTTAATAGTGATGATATGGCTAAAGTAATTGGTCATGAAGGAAGAACTATAAATGCCGTTAGAACTATTGTTCAGGCTGCATCTTTTAATCAAGAAAATAAACTAATAAAGATTAATGTTGACTCTTATTAATATTAATAGAACAGAAAATGTTCTATTTTTCTTATACCATAAATTCATACATATAATATACTAAAGCAAACATAAATTATATGACATTATCTTGATTTTTAAATATATATATTTTATAATAATAATTGGAGGATCGATATGACTAAAATAAAAGATATATATGCAAGAGAAATATTAGATTCCAGGGGAAATCCCACTGTTGAAGTGGAATTAACACTTGAATCAGGAATAAAAGCGTTAGCTTCTGTTCCAAGTGGTGCATCTACTGGTAAAAGAGAGGCTCTTGAACTTAGAGATAATGATAAATATAGATATCATGGCAAGGGAGTACAAAAAGCAATATCAAATGTAAATAATATAATAAAACCTAAACTTATAGGTAAGGATGCCTTAAATCAAAGAGAAATAGATGAAATAATGTTAGAATTAGATGGTACATATAATAAGGAAAAACTAGGTGCAAATGCTATACTTGGTGTATCACTTGCTAATCTTAAGGCGTCTGCTATGGCAAAAAATGTTGAATTATATGAATATTTAGGTACAGAATATAGTATGCCTAGATGTATGATGAATATTTTAAATGGTGGAGCGCATGCTAGTAATAAATTAGATTTTCAAGAATTTATGATTGTTCCATCGAAAGAAGATTACAAAGAAAATTTAAGAATGGGATCTGAAGTATTTAATACTTTAAAAAACGTATTAAAAGAAAGAAATCTATTATGTGGTGTTGGAGATGAAGGTGGTTTTGCTCCTAATATAGATAATGCAATTGATGCCCTAGAATTAATAAAAGAAGCTATTGCTAAAAGTGGATATGAACTTGGTAAAGATATATATTTAGCATTAGATGTAGCTGCTTCAGAATTTTATGAAGATGGTGTATATAAATTAGAAGGAGAAGACTATACCAAAGAAGAATTGGTATCATATTACAAACATATAGTAAAAGCATATCATATTATTTCAATCGAAGATGGTATGGCAGAAGATGACTATGATGGATGGAAACTTTTAACTAAAGAATTACCTAATATCCAATTAGTTGGGGATGATCTATTTGTAACAAATAAAGACCTACTAAAAGAAGGAATAGAAATAGGTATAGCAAATGCAATTCTATTAAAACTAAATCAAATAGGAACAGTAAGTGAAACAATAGACACAATAAAATTAGCAAGAGAAAACAATTACAAAACTATAATTTCGCATAGAAGTGGTGAAACAGAAGATTCTTACATTGCAGACTTTTCAGTAGGACTAAATCTAGGTCAAATAAAGACAGGATCGCTATCACGCGGTGAAAGAACAGCCAAATATAATAGACTACTGCGTATTGAGGAAAGAATTAAATGAAAAAATTAGCACTATTTATTACGCTGTTACTACTAGTAGGATGCACTAATAAGGTTGAAGAGGGTAAATACGCTTATTTAGAATATAAGCATGAATTAGAAGAAAAAGAAACATTTAACACTGAAGAAGAAATTGACTTCAATACTTATTTCAATATAGAAAGAATAAATGAGGAAGTAATTAATTATAGTGTAACAATAAGTAATCCAAATACAGATATGCATAAAATAAAAGCACTACTAATACATGATTATGTCCAAGATGAGGCATTCCCATCAGTAGGTATCCTAGATAATACAGTAGAATTAGAAAAAGATTCAGAAAATAAAATTATTCTTGAAGGAAAAATACAAACTATTGATGACATAAGCGATGTTAGATATAAATTATATTTAGAGTATGTTGATAGTGAAGGGATTGAAAATAAAATTTATTACCTACTATCAAGAGGATAACAATTATTCGACAAAAAGTATATAATAAAAGTTATATACTTTTTTTGGTGACTAACTATTAAAAGTCAAGTACTTTTTTATAGAAAGTTCATAATTAAATTTTATTCCATGCCAAAAGCCTTCAAAATCGTATGTTTTTCAAATTTTGAAGGTTATATAATGTTAATATAATAAAAAATTATTTTAATAAAGATGGATTAAAATCATTGCTATATTTCTCAAGTGAATAAATAACTCGTATAAGTTTTTTACTAACATGAGATAATGCAACTCTATGACATTTACCTTCAGAACGTTTCTTTAGGTAATAATCATAAAATGTTGGTGAATATCTTAAGATAATCATTGAAATATTCATAAGTGAATATCTTAAATGACCTGAACCATGTTTTACCATTTTACCATTAGTTTGCAAAGTTCCTGACTCAATAACACTTGGTTCTAGTCCAGCGAATGCCAGCATCTTATTAGGAGATGAAAAGTTTTTAATATCTCCATATTCAGATAAAATGGTAGCAGCAGATATTTCACCTAATCCAGGAATGGATAACATTCTAGGATTTAGTTCTTTGATAATTGTTGAAATTCGTTTATCTATTGGATCAATTTTTTCGTTAAAGTTATTAATAATAGAGATATATGTAGAAATTAATAAATCGGTATTGTTATCGTGATGACCAATTGAATTTTTAGCTAATTCTTTTAATTGAATAAATTTTGCATAGGTAAATTTACCATGTGAGACTTTTCTTAAAGATTCATAATCTCTTATCAGTGAAATATGTTCAGCATTTTTATATTTTTCTAAAATATAAAGCAATGTTGCTGATATATTATTATTAAAAAATGGTTTTAATTCTGGAAAAGTTTTATCTAGCTCATTGGTTAATAATACTTGAAATTTACTTTTTTCTTTAATTAATTGTTCTCTACTTCTACATAGTGACTTTAATGTATAAATGTTGTATAATAAATGTGAATTTGGTTTATATGGAACTGACATTAGATAACTGGCGATAATCAAACTATCTGCTTTATCAGTCTTAGTTCTTCTTAAGCTTCGAGCTTTTAAAAACTGATGTATGACAAGTGGATTCATTTTCATAAATGAAAAACCTTGATCAATTAAATAAAGTTCCAAATTCAAAGAGTAATGTCCTGTTGCTTCGAAAGCAATTCGGACATCGGATTTATTATAGGGTTTCAATTGGTCCAATAAAGATTGAAATCCTTTTTTGTTGTTTTCAAAAGATGAATTTTCAACAATTACCTCGCCTGTATTTGATATAATACAGAAATCGTGTTTATACTTTGATATATCTATTCCTATATAATATATCATTGTAAGCACCTCCTTAATTATTTTGTTTGCACTGTTATGTTTTCCACAGGGTTTCTAATTATGTAATCACGTAATTTAATAAAACATCGATTAATAAAAACTAACGTGTTAACTAACTAATTAACAATTAAATTAAAAATCTGTGGTTTGAGTCACCAAAACCAGTCCAAAAGTGGCTGTAATGTTATAGAAACAAATCCACAGTGCAATTCTTATTATACACCTGAGTATATAATAAGAAAATATAAATAGAAAGGGATCAATCAATAAGAAATTGATTAATATTTCTATAAGATTGATTATACGTGATAATATGAAAGTAAAAGTAATAGATGAAGAACACGAAAAAGATTTAGAAAATAGTATTAATAAATTTATAAAAGAAAATAATATTGATATAATAGACATCAAAATGTGTACCGCATGTTCTTTGTATGGTGAAGAACAAATATATTGTTTTACCGCGCTTATTATGTATACTGAAATAAAAAAAGAAATGTAAATAAAATATTTTAATCTTTATATTAATATAAAAATATGATATTATATATATAAGGAAGTGTAACATGAGAACAAAAAAAATATTTTTAAATATGCTTTGTGATATATTGCCATACCTTTTAATAGGAATAGTAGGTATACTAAAAATGGATGTATTAATAACCTATATAGGAGATGTAGGTAATGGTTATTATCAAACAATAAATCAGATAATATCATATGTATTTTTAGCACAAGCAGGTTTTTCAGATGCAGTAATATATAGTTTGTATAAACCATTCGCAGATAAAAATAAAGATGATATAAATGCCATTTATGGAGGATCAAGAAAAATATTTAAGAGAATAGGATTTATAATACTAGGTATAATTTGTTTAGTAACATTAGGATTATATTTCTTCTATAACTTTGAAGAAGGATATCAAATATCCGCATTAATATGTTTCTTTATAATATCAACATCATATCTAATTTCGTATTTTGGTAGAGGACAAACATATATGGCTGTCTTATCAGCGGCTCAAGAAAAATATGTTTATTCATTAGTATTTAATGGAGTTAAATTATTATGTGATATTCTAATAGTAATAGCCACAGTAGTATTTAGATCTCTTGAGTCGATAGCTATTGTAATCCTTGTCATGAAAATACTTGAAGAAATAATAAATAGAATAGTGGTTAAAAAGAAATATCCGGAATTGCATGAAATAGCAAGAAAAGATACATCAATGGTAAAAATGACTAAAGATTTAGCATGGACACAAGTAGGATATTTAATACTTAATAATATAGATGCACTACTATTAATGGGAATATCAGGACCTGTTATGGTAAGTATTTATACTACATATAATTACATATTAAGATTTTTAAATGAAGTAGCATCCCGTGTCGAACTATCTACAGTATATTCTTTTGGTAATGTTTTTGCAAAAAAGGAAGATAATAAAATATATCCATTATTCAAAGAGTTCATAATGTTATTTATATTAATAGCATTTAGTATGTCAATAACATTTATGATAGGAATTAGAGGATTTGTATCAGTATGGGTAGGAAAAGAAAATTATTTATTAAGTTATCTAACAATAGTACTATTTACATCAACACTTTTTTTAAACATTTTATACTATCCATTAGTAGCACTAATAAATGCTGATGGCCTATTTAAAGATAATAAAAAACATATATTTATATGTGCAATTACTAATTTAATATTATCAATAATATTAATAAATTTC
>JAZTXT010000017.1:0-11918 GCA_045636525.1 Bacilli bacterium
CCTTGTTTCTATAAAATATTTTATCATAAAATTTTATTTTTTATTATTTATCCTATGATTTTATAAAGCAAATAGTAAAAAAACATCTATTTGCCCTTAAAGCATATTAAACATTAACAAACCCTTATAAACAAACAAAAATGGAGCCTTTCGGCTCCTTCAGGGGGTTTTGGTTATCACACCTACATTCATTCGTAGAGTGCGGTCATATTATCTATGACATATTAATCATAATATATTTTTTAAAAAAATACAATACCCTTTTACATATTTTTTACATTTTTTTACAAATTATAAAATTAATCCATATTCTCTATCTTTTTAAGTTCCTGAATTATAGAGGTATACTCAGGATTAGTTTCAAACGTAAACAACATATTAATAAACTCATCAGCATCTTCCTTAGCTTTAAGAAGCATCTTAAAATCTTTCTTAACACTAGCCATCTTAAGTTGTAATTCACCACTTTGTTTTATACCAAACAAATCTCCCTCTCCTCTATTTTGAAAATCATATTCACTAATCTCAAAACCATCACTAGTCTTCTCTAATAATCTAAGTCTCTCCTGTGATTCTTTAGAAACAAGAATACAATAACTTTGAATATTACTTCTTCCAACTCTACCTCTAAGTTGATGTAAAGTAGAAAGTCCAAACATATCAGCATTAAATATAACAATCATCGAAGCATTAGGTACATTAACACCCACTTCAATTACAGTAGTAGAAATTAAAATATTTATTTTTCCACTTTCAAAATCATTCATTACATTATTCTTATCCTTAGGATCTAATTTACCATGAATAATTCCTATCTTACAAATTTTACCAAAGGCTTTCTCCATTTTATCATGCAAATCATTAACACTCTCTACATCTTTATTGTCTTCACCATCAATCATCGGAGCAATAACATATATCTGATGATTATTATCAAGTTCTTCCTTCATCATATTAAGAACATCAGTTATTTCTTTTTCTTTCTTAAATACTGTTATTACTTCCTTTCTACCAACAGGTTTACTCTTAATAGAAGATACATCAGTATCACCGTAAATAGTTAAAGCATATGTTCTAGGTATCGGAGTAGCACTCATAGAAAGTACATCAGGAGATATTCCCTTACTCTTAAATGTTTTCCTTTGATTAACACCAAATCTATGTTGCTCATCAGTTATAACTAAACCCAATTTTTTATAATTAACCTTTTCTTGTATCAAAGCTTGAGTACCAATAACTAAATCTAATTTACCATTTTCTAAATTCTCATAAATTTCCTTTTTATCTTTAATACTAGTACTAGAAGTCAAAAGAGCAATATTTAATTTATATTTGCTAAATACTTTTTTAGCTTCTTCATAATGCTGGGTAGCAAGTATCTCAGTCGGAGCCATAAGCGCAGACTGATATTTAGATAAATAATTAGCATATATAGCAATAAAAGCCACAATTGTTTTACCAGACCCAACATCGCCCTGTAAAAGTCTATTCATTCTTCTACCAGACTCTAAATCACCTAAGATATCTCTTACAGCCTTATCCTGATCTAAAGTAAGTTTAAATGATAAACCATTAATAAAATCATCAATTTTTTCTTTATGTAAAGTCCTAGTTATCGCATTACTATCATTTTCAATCTTTGATTTTAAATAATTTATCTTAAGCATATACATAAATAATTCTTCATATTTAATTCTTTGTCTTGCTTTCTTTAATCCCAATATATCACTAGGTAAATGAACATTATATATAGCATCTTTCTTAGAAATAAGATTATATTTTTCTTTCAAATATCTAGGTACATAATCTATAACTTCATAATCATTATAAAGTATTGATGAAATAAATTTAGATATCTGTTTAATAGTAAGTCCCGAAGTTGTATAATAAATAGGTTCTATCTTCGCATTAGCAGGAAGCATACTAAATCGAATATCATTAGCTACTATAGTATTCTTAAGTTTATTATACTTACCTATAATAGTTACTTCTTTACCACTCTTTAGTTCAGGGTATAAATGAACTCTATTATATAATGTTACATTAAGAATTACATGTCCAGTATTTATACGAAATATTATTTTCTTTAAATTTATATTAACATAAATAATCGTAGGTTGACCTTCAATAATACCATCCATTACTATTTTATCGCCATCATTTAAAATACTAATATCACTTCTTTTTAAAACATCATAACGATAAGGATAATACTGTAATAAGTCCTCTCCTTCATATATTTTTAATTTGTTTAAAAGTTCCTTTGTCTTAGGACCTATCCCATCAATGTTTTCCAATTCTAACATCATACCACATCCTATTATAATTATAGCATATATATATAATTTGTCTATAAAGTTTACAATTTGTTAATTATAAAACAATAAAAAAAGACAATTTCTTGTCTTATTAATAATTATCTCTATCCCTTAAGAAAGGTGGAATATCTAAATCATTATCTATATCCCCAGTACCTTCTCTAAATAAATCTTCTCTATTAGTAGAATTAAAACTATGATATAACGGTTCACTCTGATTCTCAAAACCAGTAGCAATAACGGTAACAATAACCTCATCATTTAAATTTTCATTAATTACAGCACCAAATATAGTATTAATATCTGTATTAGCAGCTGTTCTAATAACTTCCGCAGCTTCCTCTACCTCAAATAATGTAAGTGATGTACCACCAGTTACATTTATAATCGCATCTGTTGCACCATTAATAGATGTTTCAAGTAGCGGTGATGAAACAGCCTGTTTAGCAGCATCTGTAGCTCTATTTTCACCAGAACCTACACCAATACCAATAAGTGCATTACCCCTATCTTTCATAACCGCCTTAACATCTGCAAAGTCAAGGTTAACAAGTCCAGATACAGCAATTAAATCAGATATTGATTGTACACCTCTATGTAGTACATTATCTACTTCTCTAAATGCTTCTAACATAGGAGTACTCTTATCTATTAATTCTCTTAATCTATCATTAGGTATAACAATTAAAGTATCTACATGTTTTTTCAATTCATCTAAGCCACCTACAGCTTGATTCATTCTCTTCTTACCCTCAAAGCTAAATGGCTTAGTAACGATACCCACTGTTAAAGCACCTAAATCTTGTGATATTTCAGCAATAACAGGAGCTGCACCACTACCAGTTCCGCCACCCATACCACAAGTAATGAATACCATATCAGCACCCTTAATAGCTTCCTCTATTTCACTTTTAGATTCTAGAGCAGCTTCTCTTCCTATTTCAGGATTAGCTCCTGCCCCTAGTCCATCAGTTAGTTCTCTTCCTATTTGTAATTTAATTGGAGCTAATGAATTATTTAATACTTGTAAATCTGTATTAGCAACGATAAACTCAACGCCCTTTAATCCAGACTCAATCATTCTATTGACAGCATTGCAGCCGCCACCACCTACCCCAATTATTTTAATTTTAGCTAATTGATCCATTTCTAAACCAAACATATTATTCATTTTTAATCCTCCCTAGTCCCAATAAAATTTTCAAATATTTTGGTAACTCTCATCTTGTCCCTTTTATTCTTATTATGCGGATTTATAAGTAAGTCTTCATCTTCACTGTTAATCATAGAATACTCTTTACCTCTAACTTCCATTTTATCAATGAAGTATTTTATCATACCAATAGAGGTAGTAAACTTGTTATTTCTTATACCGATAGTATCCTCTGTATATATTATAACATCTTTTCCTAAAATTTCATAGACTAAATTTTTAAAGGCCCTTATTTCAGTTAATCCTCCTGTAATTACTATATAAGAAATATTTTGTTTTGTCAATAGTAATATTTGCTTCCTTGCTAGATCTAATACCTCAGAAAGCCTATCCATTACTATACCAGTAACCTCAATTTGATTAAGCCTAATTTCTTCACCAGCAGTATTTTTAGCATCATATACATCATTAAGTGCTATAAACCTTTTATGTGATGATGCAAACTTCTCTTTAATAGTTCTAGCATCAAACACACTTATATTAAACATATATGCCAAATCTTTATCAACATTAATTCCACCAAGTTGTATAGTCTCAGTATTTATAAGCTTACCCCTATTAAATACAGATACATTAGTAGTCTCATGTCCTATATTAATTATAGCACCTATCTTTTTATCTAAATTATTATTTCTAACTTCAAAATAATCACATAAACCACTTACAGTAATATCAACAACTTCAAGTCCAGCACCTTCCATTACTGAAAGTACTGAATATATATTTTTCTTCGGAGCAGTAATCATTATTCCTTTAATACTAAGTTTCTTCCCATTTTTACCAATAGGTCTTTGTACAGGATTACCATCCACCATAAATGTAAGTGGCACCACTGTAACAAGTTCATAATCACTAGCAATCTTAGCATACACCGAAGACTTAATAACTTTATTAACTTCTTCCGAAGTAACCATTTCATCCTCGTTATTTATATCTATCTCACTAGTAACAAACATAAACTTAGTATTATAATCTGGTATATTAACTATAACTTTATCTATATTAATATTAAGTAATCTTCTAAGTTCCTTAACACCATCTTTAATAGCATTGATAGCTAAATTAGGATCCACAATTAAACCTTTTCTTATTCCTTTTGATTTTTCAACATGTGCTGCCAAAACATTTACATTATCATTATGTTTTTCAGCCACAACAAACTTAATTGTATCAGATCCAATATCAATAGCGGTATATATTTTCTTCACGATATCGACTCTCCCTAAAATAATACATTATAATTATAACAAAAAAAGAAGAAAATGTATATATTTTATTTTTAATTTCCTTCTAATTTACTTTTACTTTGTTATTTTCAATAGAAACCCTCTGTACTAACCCCATAGCTATAAAAAGACATACAACATAACTACCACCATAAGATAAAAATGGTAGAGGCACACCAGTAAGTGGAATAAGCCCCATCACTCCACCTAAATTAATCATAATATGCGTAAGTAAGTATGCAAACACTCCATAACAGATTAAACTATTTCTAAGACAAGTTGCCCTTCTAGCAACTTTAATTACCCTAAATAACATAACCATATATCCAATTAATATAATAATACCAACCATTAATCCCCATTCTTCCACTATTATAGGATAAATAAAATCAGTATATGATTCAGGTAGATATAAATACTTTTGTGTCGAAGCACCAAGACCTTGACCATCTAATCCACCATTTTTAAAAGCAATAAAACTATTACACAACTGATAACCAGAATCTTCTTGATATCTCTCACAAGGATTTAGAAAATTAAATCTCTCTAACTGATAACTCTTAAGTAACCTATTCCCAGCAGTAATAAGTACAAGACCTACAACAATAACACCACCAATAAATATCTTATTAAACATACTCCTATTCTTTTTACTAATAGGAACACCATAAAACACTATCAAAGTAATAAACGTAATTATAAGCGCTGTCCCCATATCCGGTTGTATAGCAACAAGTCCCACTACTATAATTATAAATAATATTGGTTTAAGAATATATAATTGCTCATCCATATCATCTCTATGTTTTTCATAATAAACTGATAAGTAAATAATAATAGCAAGCTTTGCAAATTCAGATGGCTGTATAGTAACAGGTCCAATCTTATACCAACTTACCGCATTATTCGCAGCATACCCATATATTAAAAGCCCCACCAAAGCCAAAGTAATAATAGTTATCAAAAAAACACTGAATTTCTTATAATTTTTTGTAGGAAAGATAATAACAAACAAAAATACAATAACACCTACTATCAAAAATATCAATTGTCTAAAAAAATAATGATATGGACTATAATCATATCTCATATATGATTCCATAGATGATGCACTAAGAATCATAATAAGTCCAAAAATAGAAAAAACAATTGTAGTAATTAATAATGGTTTATCTAACTTTGAAAATATCTTTCTCATATCTTATCCCTTCCTATTATAATAATAGCATACTTTTATTATTTTTAAAATGTCTTTTAATAGTTTTTACAACATTTTACAAATAAAAAGAAACAAATACTAATTCTTGTTTCCTTTATAATTACTATAAAATTGTTCTTTTAATTCTAAGAATCTATCTTCTTTTATCGCTTCTCTTATATCTTCCATTATCTTTATTAAAAACCTCAAATTATGTATAGACAAAAGTCTTTGTCCTAATGTCTCTTCAGCTACCAATAAATGTCTAATATAAGCTTTAGTATAATTAGTACAACATTTACAATCACAAGTACTATCTACCGGAGTAAAATCTTCTTTATATTTAGCATTTCTTAAATTAATCTTACCATTCTTCGTAAAAGCATGCCCATGTCTAGCAAGTCTAGTTGGAAGAACACAATCAAACATATCTATTCCTCTTTCTACTCCTTCGAATAGATCTGTTGGTTCTCCAACCCCCATTAAATATCTAGGTTTATCTTCTGGTAAATACTTAATACCATAATCTATCATCTTATACATCGTAGGTTTATCTTCACCCACAGAAGTACCTCCAATAGAATATCCATCAAATCCAAGCTTAACTGTCTCTTTACAAGACCATTCTCTAAGATCCTCATATTCGCCACCTTGTACTATACCAAATAAACTTTGATTAGGATTATTAAAAACATCCTTACCTCTCTTAGCCCATCTAAGAGTTCTCTCAACGCTTTTTTTCATATATTCATAAGTTGCAGGATACGGAGGACATTCATCAAAACTCATAGCGATATCACTATCTAATTTATTTTGTATTTCTATACTTTTTTCAGGCGTTAAAAACAATTTTTCTCCATTAATATGACTCTTAAAAGCCACTCCTTCTTCACAAATATCTTTAGGTCTAGCTAAACTAAACACCTGAAATCCACCACTATCAGTAAGTATTGGACCATCATAATTCATAAACTTATGAAGACCGCCAGCTTTATCTACTATATTTTCTCCTGGTCTAAGCCACAAATGATAAGTATTAGAAAGTATAACTCCTGCTCCAATTTCTTTTATCTCATTAGGATCTAAAGTTTTAACAGTAGCCTGAGTACCTACAGGCATAAACATTGGAGTCTCAAAAGTACCATAATTAGTAGCAATTTCCCCATATCTAGCTCCAGTGCTTTTTTCTTTATGTAATAATGTATATTTAATTTTCATATAACATCCCTCATCTCATAGTTATTATATCAAACATAAAATTTAAAGTAAATAAAAGAATAAATCATTAACTAATATTTCTAACTCTTTTTGTACCTGGAAAGTCTCTTATTGATATAATTTCATGTAAATAAGGTACACATGGAATACCAAAAGAGTTATTTTTAATACCCAAAACAATATCCCTTAAATTTTTTAAAGTATAAATTTTTTCTGCCTTTTCATCGTATTCATCAATTGACAAACTATCTATACCTTTACCAAATAATGAATTAATAAAAGATAAAATCATACATAATTTATCTGTATCTTGACCTACTTTAAATTCAAAATTACCCCTATTACCAACATATTCCATAAAATTATTCGGTATCCTATCGTGAGGTATACCATCTATCATACAACTATCAAAATCAATAAAATGATGGCGCCCTTTATTATCAATTAATATATTATTAAAATGCAAATCCCCCACTACTATATTCCTAGGATCATTATGTATTTTCTTTAAAGATAAAGATACAGCATATAACAATAAAATAAATATATCTGATTTTTTATACTTTATTAAAGAATTAGTATTTTTAATTCTTTCCATAGCACAACCATAAGTTATTAACCTATTTTTAATTAATATATGAGGAATAACGGCATCAAACTCATTATTTCCATCATTAAGTAAAAGTATTTTCTTTTCTTTACGTTGAATATTTTGTAAATTATCATATAACTTATAAAATAATTTTTCATCATAATACAAAGTACTCTCACTAGATAGAACATCTAACATTTCTAATTCATTAAAATCTATATCCCTTATATCTAATATTTTCATAATACCCCCATTATTTTCCTGCCAGTTAATTATATAATTTCACCCATATATAAAACTTAAGCACAAAACTATTACGTTATTTCATTTTCACTACAAATATTATAACATTCATAAAAGGTGCCACTATCCTAGAAGCAAAATCATACCCATATATAAATATCATTAATTATGCAACCAGTAAATTCAATAAAACAATGTGGCCAAAACCGATGTGTTTTCTTCTTATAGCATCCATAACTTCACCTCATTAACCACTAAGTAATATAGCACAAATGTTTGCTTTTGTCAATTTTGTACACAAAAAAACACTCCAAAAGGAGCATTTTATATATCTAGTTATTTTTTATATACTTTATCATTATCAGTTAAAGTTTTATTCTTAGAATCATATAACATATGTACATAATCATAATCTGTATAATATCCATAATATCTTGAATATTCTGAGTACTCCAAACGAACACTTATCTCACTATCTTCTTTATCATAAGTCCAAGAACAATCAAGAGTATCCTCATCTATAACATTATAAGCTTCACAAGTACCATCTTTATTAAGAGTAATTTCCTTATCTTGGTATGTATAAGTACCTGATATTTTAGCTTCTGCACTAAATACATAATTAAAGAATCTAACAATACCTATTAAACCTATAATTGCCACTAATGCTATACCTAAATATTTTAAATATTTAAATTTATCTTTTCCAATAATGTTCTTATCCTCAAATTCGTTTTCTACCTTTTCTTTTTCTGTTGTAACCAATTCATTTAATTTATCTTTAAATATTTGATTAGTCCAAGTAGGAAATACTATTGGCAACTTACCATACTGATGAATAATTAAAAATCTAAATATCCAAAAGAAATTAAATGTAGATACTCCTGTAATTTTATTAAGCGGAATACTAGTTTCACTTCTTTTAAAAGGAACATATTCTTCCTTATAAACTTCATTTTCAGTTACACAAATCATTGTTTTAGCAGCACATTTATAGAACCAGTTCAACAAGAAATAATATATAACCATTCCAATGATTATAACAATTTGTGTTCCAACTCTTGCCCAAAAACCATAGTTTAAATCAGATACATCTCCAGCAAAATTACCCCAAGTTAAAAATACAAATGTAAGTAATAAAATAACTAAATAAATTTTATCTAATGCTGATATAAATAATATTCTAGATGTAACAAGTGCTTTTCTCTTTTTACCATTACCCTCTTCTTTTAATTCTTCTTTTAATTCTTCTTTTTTCATGATTAATTCATACTACTTTAAAGTAGATCCTCCTTCTACCATCAATATACTGCATATAATTTCATTTGTCAAGTTTTCCAAAGCATTTAACTAAATGATATTAAAGAAAGAAACATACAAATATAGATACAATGAAACAAATATAACTTAACACATTGAAATATATAACAAACAATCAAAATATTCCAAAGTAAAACAAAAACTACTATCAAATAAATTGAAAGCAGTTTTTATATTATCTCGAAAAATTCGAGTTCCTATCAATCTGGTGCTTGTGGTGAGACTCGAACTCACATGATATTGCTATCGCTGGATTTTGAGTCCAGTGCGTCTACCGATTCCGCCACACAAGCATTACTACTAAATTATATAACAAATTTAGTAGAAAGTAAACAACTATTTTTTATTTTTATTAATAAACATTGCATCCCCAAAAGAGAAAAATCTATATTTATTTTTAACAGCATATTTATAAGTATCTAAAATCATCTCTTTATTACATAAAGCAGACACAAGCATAATTAATGTTGACTTAGGTAAATGAAAATTAGTAATAAGACTATCAATTGCCTTAAATTGATAACCAGGATAAATAAATATATCTGTCCATCCAGAACACTCTTTAAATTCATTATATTTAGTCATAATAGTCTCAAGAGTTCTAGTAGTAGTAGTACCTACTGCTACAATATTTTTATTTTCCTTTTTAGCTTTACTCAAAACATCAGCAGTTTCCCTACTCATACTATAAAATTCACTATGCATTTTATGCTTAGTTACATCATCTACATTAACAGGCCTAAAAGTACCAAGACCAACATGTAAAGTAACATAACAAACAACAACACCTTTTTCCTCTATTCTACTTAATAACTCTCGAGTAAAATGAAGGCCAGCCGTAGGAGCGGCAGCACTACCTATATTCTTAGCATATACTGTTTGATATCTAGATTGATCATCTAATTTAGTTTTAATATATGGTGGAAGTGGCATAGTACCAAGTTTATCTAATATTTCATAAAAGATACCATCATAAATAAATTCAAATTCTCTAATACCTTCTTCCCCTATACTAGTACATCTAGCTTTTAATAAACCATTACCAAAAGAAACAACAGTTCCTATATTAACTCTCTTCGCCGGTTTCACTAAACATTCCCAGTTATCTTGAATAATATTTTTTAGTAATAACACTTCAATAACAGCACCAGTATCTTTCTTTTCGCCAATCAATCTAGCAGGTAAAACCTTAGTATCATTAAGTACTAACACATCACCCTCATTTAAATACTGTTCTATATCAAAAAACTTACAATCTTTCTTTTCTCCAGTATTACCATCTAAAACTAATAACCTAGATGCTTCCCTATTTTCCAAAGGAACTTGGGCAATTAATTCTTCTGGTAAATAATAATCAAAATCATCCGTCTTCATAATACTTCCTTCTTTCCTATAACATTATATAATATTTTAAACAAAAAATAAAGATTAACTTCTATTTACAAAACAATAAAAATATAGTAATATAAATATATACTGTATGTATAATACATACAATATAAATAATACATATGATATGTATATTCAAAACACATGTAATACATAGAGTAAACGAAAGAAGGAAATTATGAAAAAAAAGAAATTATTAATATTATTATTACCCATATTAATATTACTATCAGGATGCAGTTTTACTAAAGATAGTATGGAAGATATAAAAATATATACTACCATTTACCCAGTTAAATATCTAATAGACAATTTATACGGAGAATACTCTACTATATATAGTATCTATCCATCAGGTATAGAACCAAAAGAATATGAAATATCAGAAAAGAAAATGCGTGAATATGCAAATACTGATCTATTTGTATTTAATAGTTTAGATAGAGATAGAGATTTTGCTGTAAATATGATTAACATAAATAAAGATTTAAAAATAATAGACGTATCACTTGGTATGACTTATGAAAATCATATAGCAGAACTATGGCTTAACCCATATAACTACCTAATGATGGCCCAAAATACTAAAAATGGATTACTTGAATATATTGATAACCCATATTTAATATCAAATAACGATAAAACAGGCATAGAAGACAAATACGATGAACTAAAATATGATTTATCGAGATTAGATGCTGATATGAAAGAAAATATATCATTAGCCACATACAAAACAATTGTAGTTGACAATGACCTATTCAAATTTTTAGAAAAATACAATTTAAAAGTAATATCGCTAGAAGAAAATGATAACTTAAACGAAAACACAATTAATGAAGTTAAAAAATTAATCAACAACAACGAAATAAAATATATCTTTTCTTCAAAAAATGAAACAAATGAAACATGTAAAAACTTAATTGAAAAATACAGTTTAGAATTAATAACACTAAATACTATGGAGACAATAGATGGCGGCATAACTAACTCAAATGAAAATTATTTAACTACTATGAATAACAATATTGACCTATTAAATAAAGAATTATATAAATAATTAAAAAAAGACTTGCCAAAAACAAAAAAATGTAATATAATGATATTACATTTGACGGCGAAATAGCTCAGTTGGCTAGAGCGTTCGGTTCATACCCGAAAGGTCGTGGGTTCGACCCCCTCTTTCGCTACCATATGATTG
>JAZTXT010000018.1:0-2937 GCA_045636525.1 Bacilli bacterium
AAATTATGTACCTCAGATTGTTTATACTCTGACAATTAAACCTATCTAATTCAATTTTTTAAAAATTGAGGTAACTCAGTTCTTTTTGTCGTTAATATAATATCATAAATTTTAAAATTTGACAAAACTTAGATAATCATAATTTTTATTTTTTATCATCTTGCTTCACGCCTCGTTATAACTATCGTTATTCCTTATTATACCTCTACAAGTATAATCATCATATATAATCAGATTATGTAAAAAAATTATAATCAATCATTTGACATTAAACATAAAATATATTATAATCTAATTAAATTTATTAGATGACGACTAATACTAAGTAGTTATTTAAGTCTTTTTATAGAGAGTTAGCGGTTGCTGTAAGCTAACAAAAGCTAAATAACAAATTACACTATTACGAATCTAATCGGGATATATCCCGTTATCAAAGAAAGGCAATAATATTATTGTAAATAAAGGTGGTACCACGAGCAAATCGTCCTTGGAGTACTGCCTTTTTATATTTAGAAGGAGGAAATATTATGAATTTATATGAAGATTTACTTTGGAGAGGACTAATCAAGGATGTTGCAGGAGAAGATTTAAAAGACAAATTAAATGGAGATCCAATAACATTCTACTGGGGAACAGATCCTACCGCAGATAGCCTACATATTGGACATTACTCATCACTAGTAACCGCGAAAAGACTAATGAAAGCTGGACACCACCCTATCCTATTATGTGGAGGAGCAACAGGAAGAATAGGAGATCCAAGACCAACAGCAGAAAGAGAAATACTAGATTATGAAGTAATCGAAAACAACATTAAAGGGATACGTTCTCAAATAGACAGATTATTTGAAGGAAAAGCAGAACTAGTAGACAATTACGATTGGACAAAAGATTACTCATTCCTAGAATTCCTAAGAGATATTGGAAAATATATTAATGTAAATTATATGATAAATAAAGATATAATCTCAAGAAGACTAGAAACTGGTATTACATACGCAGAATTTTCATACATGCTACTTCAAGGTTATGACTTCTTACATCTATATGAAACAAAAAACTGTATTATGCAAGTAGAGGGATCAGATCAATGGGGAAACATAACTACCGGTATAGAATTAATAAAGAAAAAACTAGGTAAAGAAGCATATGCATTTACTATGCCATTAATACTAGATGCAACCGGTAAAAAATTTGGAAAATCAGAAGGAAATGCACTATGGCTTGATAAAAATAAAACTTCCGCCTACGAAATATATCAATACCTAATAAATGCTGACGACTCAAAAGTATTCGAATACCTAAAAGTATTTACATTCTTATCAAAGGAAGAAATAGAAACCATTATGAATGAGCAAAATGAAAGACCAGAATCAAGAGTAGCACAAAAAGCATTAGCATACGAAGTAGTAAAAGATATCCACAGCAAGGAAGACGCAGATAGCGCTATAGCGATATCAGAAGCACTATTTACAGGAAATGTTAAAGCATTATCAGATGAAGAAATAGAAGTAGCATTCCACGGTGTTCCAACAGTAGAAATTTCAGAAGAAACAAAACTAATAGACCTTTTAGTTAATAATATTGTATCATCTCGCAGAGAAGCAAGAGAATTCTTGAGTAATAACGCTATAACATTAGATGGAGATATTATAAATGACGAAAACTATATTATAGATGTAAAGAAAAAATATCATACAATAAGACGTGGAAAGAAAAAATATTACCTAATAAAAACTAAATAGAGCTCTAAAAGCTCTATTTTCTTCTTCCTTTTCTCACAAAAAGATATTTCCAATATTTTTTAAACAAATCCTGTTTTTGTTGTTGCAAACCAAAATATTTTCTAACTTCATCAGAAGTTAAAGAGTATAAATAACTTCTAACATCAATATATTTACCATTTACACAAATGATTTTATCATAATCATCAACTAACTTAATATTAGTTCCTTCAACAACAATATTTAAATTTAAATTTTCTTGTCTTCCACCAACCATCTCAACTTTATATTGTTTTTCAAAATCTTCTTTTAATTTAGAATATTCTTTTATATAATCTACTTCATTTTTACAAAACAATATACCTGCCAAAAAGGAATCTTCAGAAAGTTCCCTATAAGGCTCCATATCATTTTCAGTATAATAGTCATTGTACTGTGACATAAATTCACCTCAAAAAAATTATATAACAAAAACATATAAAAGTCAAAAACTAATATTTAAAAACATTCAAATATCTGTTATAATATATTGCAAAGGAGGAATCTATGAATAATATATTAGATACAATTAAATTTGATAATTACATAGTAATTGGAGTATCTTCAGGTCCTGATTCAATGTGCTTGCTAGATATTCTAAAAAAGAAAACAAACAAAATAATAGTTTGTCATATTAATCATAATATTAGAGTAGAAAGTAAAGAAGAAGAAATATTTTTAAGAAATTATTGCAAAAAAGAAAATTTAATATTTGAATCAATGATAATAAATGAATATACAGAAAACAATTTTGAAAATGAAGCACGAAAAAAAAGATATACCTTCTATGAACAAACATTAAAAAAATACAATGCCAAATATCTTTTTTTAGCACATCATGGAGATGATCTCATTGAAACAATTCTAATGAAAATAGTAAGAGGATCTAATATAGAAGGATATGGTGGTATTAAAGAAATAAGTAACTTTAAAGAACATAAGATAATAAGACCACTACTATCATACACTAAAGAAGAAATATTAGAATATAACAACTCTCATAATATTACATATTTCATAGACAAAAGTAATATAAACACTAAGTATACAAGAAATAGATATCGAAAAAATATACTACCTCTCCTAAAAGAGGAAGATAAGAATGTTCATAAGAAATTTCTTAGATATTCCAAAACAATCGAAGAATACGATACATACATAAAATCATTAGTAG
>JAZTXT010000019.1:0-10503 GCA_045636525.1 Bacilli bacterium
ATCTCACCTTGAAGCATAGCTTCAAACATTGGACCAAATATATCCTTTAATGCATTTTGAACATCTTCAGCAGTTTCAGGATGATATGTATCTAATATTGCTTGTACTAATTGATTTTTATTATTATTTTTACTTCTCATATTTTTACCTCTTTCTTATATTTTAACACATTATAAAAAGTGTGTAATTTTTTTCGGTTCTTGATATTTTAGTGTGAGGTATATTTTTATCAAAATGCAATAAAATAAGGGATTGTCCCTTATTTTTTGTTCAAATAAAATTTTACTTATTTTTTACGGCTAATAGAACTTATTTTTTCTTTTTTTGAATTTCTATCTTTTTTACTATTTCCTCTGATTTTACCGTTCAGAATATACAATAATCGTAGTCTAAAAAAATTAAAATTCTTATATCCAAAAGCAACACGTTTTACTACTTTTATTTTATTGTTTAACCCTTCTGTATACCCATTTGAAAATCTTTTATCTATAAATGAATTTACTATGTATGGTAACCAATTTTCTATTGTTGATGCAGCTTCTTCAAATTCTAACAAACCACAATCTTTACACACATTAATCCATTCTCTTATTTCTTCTTCAGCATGCTCATAATCACTATAATTCAATAAATCTAAAAATAATTCTTTCAATATATATCCTTGATTAAGTTCTTCATTTATATTAAGTAGTTCTTCTCTTAAATCATACTTTAAGATTTTAACTATGTGATTATTTTTATATCTATCTGTATATGTATACCAATCTATATCATTACTATATTTCCTTAATAAACTTACATTCTTTTTATTCTTTAGCATTCTATATTCTTTACTATTATACCCATAACTTTTTTGAAGTCTAATTCTAATTTTATCTAGCGCATCCATAATATATCTGGTATAATGGAATCGGTCAACTACATATTTTGCTTTGGGAAACATTATTTTAGTGACCAACAAGTATGGTTCATACATATCTGATATGACGTACTCGACAGATTGCCTATTTTCACAATATGTAAAGTATTGTAATAGGCTTTCTTTTTTTCTACTAGGTAATATATCTAATGCTTTTTTATGTATTGGATCATTTAATATAAATGCATATTTACCATATCTAGTATCTGCTTTAAACTCATCAAATGATATTACTCTTGGTAAATTTATTACATGTTCTGGATATTCACTCATAGCATTTAATAAAATATTTCTTACAGTTCCTGATGATACATTATTACATTCAGCTATATACTTAATACTTAAATTATAATTCAATAAATCTTTTAATATTTTTTGTTCTAATTTATTTGATAATGATTTATTTTTATTATTTAAATCAACATTTTCTGTAAATACCTTATTACACTTATAACAAATAAATCTTTTTTTAATAATATTGATTTTAGTATCTTGCTCCACTATTTTTAAATATTTTAGCTCTATAGGCCTTAATTTACTATGAATACTACTTGTATATTCATTACATATAGGACACTTATCCTTTTTATTCTTGCTTTCTAAATATATTATTTTTACCATTCTTTTTTTCTCACTTCTTTCTTCTAATTTTAATATTCTATAATTTTCTAAATGTAGTAATTGTTCTACCTCTTTTATAAAAATCACCTCCTTTCAAAAAGGTATTATAGCATGAAAAAAGAGGATAACAATTTTCATTATTATCCTCACACTAGATTATCTAGTTTTTCTATAAAATTCTCACACCAGATTATCTTGGCGGACTTTTTTTACCTCACACCAGATTATCTAGAGCCTTTTTTTCAACTTACACACTTTATTTTACACTCTCCTTCTTTCATCCATTACTTAGTCTGTCTTTTTAATTTAGTCCTTGACAAAGGTTACATTTTATTCTAAAATACAATTATTTTTTCTTGTTACTTTTCTTAAGCTCACTAAGTATTTCTTCAAGTAACAATTCTTCATTTGATTTTTTAGGTTCCTCAGTCACTTCTTCTTTTACTTCTTCTTTTTTCTTAGTTAATTTATTAATAAACTTAACTAATATAAATACGCATATTGCTATTATAAAGAAATCTATTACGTTATTAAGAAATAAACCAAAGTTAATAGTAGAATCTTTAACAGTTAATGAAATATCACTAAAATCCAAACCACCAAGTATAATACCAATAGTTGGTGTAAGTAAATCATTAACAACAGAAGTAACAATTTTACTAAACGCAGAACCAATAACAACACCTACTGCTAAGTCTATTACATTGCCTCTTTCTATAAATTGTTTAAATTCTCCTAATATTTTCTTACATTTTTCTTTCATTATAATACCTCTCCTTCTAGTATTATTATACTATTAATTTAACAAGTAGTAAAGGGGTATATCAATCATATTAAAAGTAACAAAAACATTAGTAATATATGAACAAAATCCAAATTAGCAGTCCATATTGACAATTGCTAATTAACATAGTATAATATAAAACGTATAAAAAAAGGAAGGTGAATATTTATGAACATGAATAATCCATATGAAGAAAATTTACAAAACCCATTAGAAAAATATGGTCGTGATATTACTAAATCCGCTAAAGAAGGGAAAATAGATCCGGTAATAGGACGTGACGAAGAAATAAGATCTATTACTAGAATATTATCAAGAAAAACAAAAAACAACCCGGTATTAATTGGTGAACCCGGTGTTGGAAAAACTGCTATTGTTGAAGGCCTTGCCCAAAGGATAATTAAAGGTGATGTTCCAAATAGTCTTAAAGGTAAAACCATTTGGGAACTAGATATGGGTTCGCTAGTAGCAGGAGCAAAATATCGTGGTGAATTCGAAGAAAGATTAAAAGCAGTACTAAAAGAAGTAAAAGAGTCAGATGGTAACATAATTATGTTTATAGACGAAATACATATGATCGTCGGAGCAGGAGGAGTAGAAGGTGCAATGGACGCAGGCAACATGTTAAAACCAATGCTTGCTAGAGGTGAAATACATTGTATTGGAGCCACTACCTTAAACGAATATAGAAAATATATCGAAAAAGATGCAGCACTAGAAAGAAGATTCCAAAAAGTATTAGTAAAAGAGCCTACTGTTCTAGATACAATAACTATTTTAAGAGGACTAAAATCTAGATTTGAAGTATTCCATGGTGTAACAATTAAAGATAAAGCACTAATTAATGCTGCTACTCTATCCGATAGATATATAACCGATAGATTTCTTCCCGATAAAGCAATAGACTTAATTGATGAAGCTGCAGCTACTATCAAAGTACAAATGGAATCAGTACCCACTGAACTTGATAACTTAGAAAGAAACATCATGAGACTAGAAGTAGAAAAAGAAGCACTAAGAAAAGAAAAAGACGATATTTCCAAAAACAGAATTATAGATATCGATAAAGAATTAGATAATCTCAAATCAAAAGAAGAAGATCTAAGAAATAGATGGGTAGAAGAAAAAAATATAAATAATCTAATTAGCAAAAAGAAAGAAGAAATAGATACTGCTAATTTTGAACTCGAAACAGCAGAAAATAATTATGATCTTGAAACAGCAGCAAAATTAAGACACGGAACCATTCCTAAATTAGAAAAAGAATTAAATAGCCTACTTGAAAGAAACAAATCAGAAATATTATCTGATACAGTAGATGAAGAAAGCATCGCTTCAATCATATCCAAATGGACAAATATTCCAGTATCAAAACTAGCAGAAGGAGACAAAGAAAAATTACTTAACCTAGAAGAAAATATGAAAAAAAGAGTTAAGGGACAAGATCCTGCTATTAACTTAATAACCGAAGCAATTATTCGTTCCAGAGCAGGTATTAAAGATCCAAACAGACCCATTGGTTCATTTATATTTCTAGGTCCAACCGGAGTTGGTAAAACAGAAGTAGCTAAAACACTAGCATATGAACTATTCGATGACGAAAGACATATGATTAGAATAGACATGTCTGAATATATGGAAAGTCACTCAGTAGCAAGACTAATCGGTGCTCCTCCAGGATATGTAGGTTATGACGAAGGAGGACAATTAACCGAAGTCGTAAGAAGAAATCCCTACTCTATTATCTTATTTGATGAAATAGAAAAAGCACATAGAGATATATTCAATATCCTACTTCAAATATTAGATGACGGAAGAATTACCGACAGTCAGGGTAGAACTGTAGACTTCAAAAACACTATAATTATTATGACCTCTAACCTAGGTAGTGAATACATACTAGAAAATATTTCTAATTCAAACGAACTTGTTATGAGCGAATTAAGAAGTACATTTAAACCAGAATTCATAAACAGAATAGACGAAATAATAATATTTAATTCATTATCAAAAGAAGTAATTTATGATATTCTAAATAAAATAATATACGATATAGAATATAGATTAAGAGATAAAAATATACATATCACTTTAACAAATACCGCAAAAAAATATATAGTAAAAGAATCATATGATGAAAAATATGGTGCAAGACCTATTAAAAGATTTGTTCAAAGAAATATAGAAACACTAATTGCAGAGGAAATAATTAACGATAAAATAAAATATGGAGACAATATTACAATAGACATAGAAGATAACAAACTAAAAATACAATAAGACTTTACTTATTGTATTTTTTTTATATAAAATTTATTATATCATCATTATATTATTACATAACACCATCAACAAAATAATTAATAAAAAGAACTACATAGTTCTATTTAAATGGTGCCGATTGGCAGAATTGAACTGCCCTTTAAAGCTTACCATGCTTTCGTACTACCACTGTACTAAATCGGCAAAAATAAAATTAATATTAGAAAAATATTAATTTTACTAAAACAATTAATGCAAGTATTACTCTATAAAAAGCAAATACTGAAAAATCATGTTTTTTAATATAATTTAGTAAGAATTTAATAGTAAGTAGTCCAGCAGCAAAAGATGATATAACACCAATAATTACTTCTTTAGTAAATACTAAATCTCCTACTTTTAATATTGTTGCACCACATATTACAGGTACAGATAATAGAAATGTAAATTTTGTGATAGCTTCTTTTGATATACCGAGAAGTCTGCCACCAAGTATGGTTGTTCCACTTCTAGAAAAACCTGGTATAATAGCAAATGCTTGTGATAATCCTACAATTAGAGCTTGTTTTAAAGATATATCTTCAAATTTAGTCTCTTTTTTATAATGTTTACTAGCCCATTTATCACCAAGATAAATAAGCATTCCCATTATAGCAAGAGAACACGCAATTATCCAAAGGTTACCCCTTACTACATTTTCTATAACATCGTCCAGTAGTATTCCTGCGATTACTGCCGGAATTGTAGCCACTACTAAATACCAAAACATTCTACCATTGGTACTTTTCTTTTTTTCTTTAACATCACGAATAGCACCTATAAACAAATTCCACCAGTCTTTAAAGAAAACTACTAAAACCGCCATCATTGTACCAAAATGAAGGGCAACATCAAAGGCAAGTCCCGATTCTTCCCACCCAAATAAATATGGAAATATAATTAAATGAGCAGAAGAAGAAATCGGTAAAAATTCCGCAATCCCCTGAATGATTCCTAAAATTATTGCCTTAAAAACATCCATGAATATTCTCCTTAGTTATTTTCTTTTAATACTTCAAGAGCTTTTTTCATTCTAACATCATATTTAACAACTTCAAGACTTCCAATTTCTTTCATTAAGTCTTCCTCTGTCATATGATAGTGTTCACACATATGATGAAGTTCATGATGAGCTTCTTCATCACTAACCTCTATTTTTTCTTCTTTTGCAATAGCTTCAAGTAAATAACGATATTTTAATCTAATTTCAGCTTCTTTATTCATTTCTTTTAAAATATCTTCTTTCTTAGCACCAGAATATGTATAATATAATTCTTCATTAACACCTTGCATAGAAAGTCTTTGTACAAATTCTTTATACATTCTATCTGTTTCAGCTTCTATTAGTTCTTCATCTAATTCAATAGTCATATTATCAGATGCTTTAGCAAGTAGATCTTCTACATATTTATTTTCTACTTGGTATTCCTTTTGAACAGCAATTTCTTCTTCAATTACTTTTTCTAGTTCTTCTTTATTAGATACGCCTTCCATATCTAAATCTTTAAAGAATTCTTCATCAAGTTCAGGAATAACCCTCTTTTTAATATCATGTACTGTTACATTAAACACAACTTCCTGTCCAGCCAAATCTTTAGCCATATAGTCTTCTGGAAATGTAAGATTAATATCTTTGCTTTCACCTTTTTTCATTCCCACAACACCTTCTTCAAATCCAGGTATAAATGAATGACTTCCAATTTCAAGTGAATATCCTTCAGCAGTACCACCATCAAATGCTTCGTTATCTTTAAATCCTTTAAAGTCAATAACAGCGGTATCTCCTTCTTCTACTGCACCGTCTTTACTTACAAGTTCAGCATATCTTTCAAGTATATGTCCTACTTCATGTTCCACTTCTTCCTTAGACACTTTAACTTCATCTTTCTTAACTTTTAAATCTTTGTATTTTCCAAGTTTTACTTCAGGATCTAAAATAAAAGTCATATTAACTTCAAATCCCTCATCGTCAGCTTTAACTATTTCTAATTTAGGTTCTACTACTGGAACTAATTTATCTCCCATTATAGTTTTAGCATACTTCTCCTGTATCATATCTTCCATAGCTTCACTGATAATATCCCCAGTACCATATTTCTTTTCAAATACATTTCTAGGAACCTTACCTTCTCTAAATCCATCTACTTTTACTTTTTTTGATAATTTAGTAAATGCTCTGTCTTTAGCTTCATTCCATTCTTCTCCACTTACTTTGTAGTTTACTAGTTTTTTCATTATTATTTACCTCCCTAACAAATTTCTACTATTTCTACTTCATATTCCCCATTAGGAGATGCTACCTTTTTAACTTCTCCTACTTTACTATTCATAATTGCAAGAGCAATTGGACTCTCATTAGATATCTTATTATTAGATGGATCAGCCTCTTTAGATCCAACAATTCTATACTCTTCAACTTCATCGTCATCTACATATTTAATCTTAACAGTAGTACCTAAAGATACCTTATCGGTACTTCCTTTTTCAATAATTTCTACGTTTTCCATTATTTTTTCTAATTCTTGAATTCTACCTTCTACTAACGCTTGTTCCGCTCTAGCAGCATCATAGTCAGCATTCTCAGATAAATCTCCAAGTGCTCTAGCTTCTTTTAAAGCCTTAATTACTTCTGGTCTCTTAACATTTTTAAGTTCATTTAGCTCTTCTTCTAACTCAAGAAAACCTTCATCAGTTAGATATACAGTATTGTTATTCATTATTTATCACCTCAACATTATTTTTCTTTTTTTACAATACAAAATTGTACTAAATTTTAATACATTTGTCAAGAACAATCTGACTTTTAATATTATATTCTTTTACAACTAAAATTTTACTCTTATTATATCATCTTTATATACTTTCTTATCTAACTTAAACCTTAATATTTCTTCTGGATGTCTAGCTATATTAACCTTCTCTCCATCTTCATTATAAATATCCGGCACAACAAAACTAAAAGTCTCAATATTAGGTCCAAATATTTCTACTACATCACCAGTCTCAAAGTAATTTCTCTCAGTAATAGTAACAATCTTAGTTTCTTCATCATAATTAGTAACTATACCCAAAAAATCTTGATTAGAAACTTCATTTCTTCCTAAATAATATTGTTCATCTACTCCTGGAGTTTTATCCCAAAATTGTACTACAGCTTCCCTATTAGCAACTCTTTCTAGTACTTTTATATATCTATCTAATCTATCTTTAGTAAGTTTATTATCATAATAATCATCTATCATATTACGATATGTATTAATAACTGTAGCAACATAATAATTACTTCTCATTCTACCTTCTACCTTGAGTGAAGTGATCCCTGTTGTTATTATATCCTCTATTTGACTAGCCATCATTAAATCCTTCGCAGATGCAGTAAATTTAGTATCACTTTCTATCTCGTTCATATTGCTATCATATAAAGGTGACTCCCATCTACATATCTGAGCACATCCTCCTCTATTAGCATCTCTATTAGTAAAGTAATTAGAAAGTACACATCTACCAGAATATGAGCTACACATAGCCCCATGTACAAAAGTCTCTATCTCCATACCAGTCTTATCTATAATATCTTTAATTTCTTCTCTAGATAATTCTCTAGCTAAAACTACTCTCTCTACTCGTAAAGACTTCCAAAACATAACAGTCTCATAATTTAAAGTTGATGCCTGAGTAGATATATGTACCTTTAAATCAATATCATTTTTATTAATAATATCTATAACAAAAGGATCTGATACAATAATCGCATCTATCTTAGCATCAGATAACTTTCTTAAGTAGTTAATAAGACCATCTGTATCTTCAGTATGAAAGACTATATTTACAGTAACATATACTTTTTTACCTAAACTATGTGCATACTCTGATGCTTCATTTATTTCTTCTATACTAAAATTTTTAGCATTAGCTCTAAGTGAATAATCTCTTCCACCAATATAACAAGCATCGGCCCCATACATAAAAGCAAATTTAAGTTTTTCTAAATTCCCCGCTGGAGCAAGTAACTCTATTTTCTTCATATACATCAACTTTCTTTCTACACTATTTACTTCCATTTAATTTTCTGACTAACTTCTTCGCAGTCTTTACATCTCTTCTATCTATATTAGGATTAAACTTTGAATATATTCTAGGTTCTTTAATATTTTCTATTTTAGAACCATAATATTTTAATTCTTCTAAAGTATAATCATTAAACGGAATATCATATTCCCTCATAAAAAGATATCTTCCTTTAACAATCAATTCAACCAATTTAAATTTAATCCCTTCTTCATCATTTAATATAAGTAATCCACCCTTATCATTAAAAAATGTACTAAACTTCTTTTTAAAATTAATATAATGTCCATTCCTTGTTATACATAAAATAACTTTACTATTATATTCTTCTCCTAATCTCTTTCTAGTAGTTTCTATATCTTTAATATTCTTTGGTATAGATATAACCCTACTATACATAATAGCGGTTTCCCCATCTCTAACTATATATCTATCTCTTACACAAAAATTATCGGTAATGCTAATATAATGTTTATTAAATGCTAAAATTTGATTAACATAATTCATATACTCTATATCTTCAAAAAACTCAAAATATATTTCTTTATAAAGAGGTATATTTCCATAAGGAAATAAATTTCTTCTGTTATCAGTTATATATTTATTAATATTTTGACTATCACCATCAAAATCATAATGACACAGTACTCCCTCTTTCATAAAATCAGAACTAATTAGTGTTATATTTCTACTAAAAGACATTCTAAGTTGTACTATATCATCATTAACATAACATTTACGTATTCTTTGTATCATATAAAATCTTTCCTATCATATATTATTTTTTTTAGTAATTGTTCTTACTTTCTTATATACTTCCTCATCAGTCATATTCGCAGTAACTACCGCCATATTTCTATATAAATGTTCAATTAATTTATATATTCTATCATTTTTATTATTTATTTTTACATCAATAATTTTACTATCTTTACTACCAGTAAAATAAAGACTAGTACTATATTCATAAACATTAGTAGTCATAAAACTCTTCTCATCAGTACACCAAATAACATCAGCACCAAGTTCCCTAGCAAAAATAGTAATAGCTTTATAAAGAACTTCATTATCAGATCTTCCTATTTCAAAAGTAATACCAGTACATAACTCTTTTTTAATAGGATCATACTCATATGCCATAATACCATAATCATAATTACCATAAGTACCATTTCTATATAATTTTAAAAACTTAATAACATTTTCATCATATTCTGAAACAACAAAAAAACCTGGTCCTAAATATTTTTCTTCATAAAAAGTATAAGTTTCTATACAAGATGATATATACTCATGACTATCACAATAATAATTTTCATCATGATCTCTTCCTAAACAGCAGTCACCCGCTCTTGGTCTATTAGGATCATCTTCTTCATAATGATTCTCCTTCATTATCTCTTCTTCACATTCTGGACTAATACTCCATTCACAATTACCACAACATCTTTTTAATATAACCTTTCCCACTATCAAGACCTCCACTACTTCTCATCTTTTAATTTATATATAGTTTTTTTATCAAAGAAACCAATATAAGTATCTCCCATCTTCTCATTATTAACAAACTTATCTATAACACTAATATTATCATTATAAGATAAATCAATAACAAAATTATCTATATCACTAATCTTATCTATTTCATTTATTAAATTAACAAGAGGACTATAAATAATAGTACCATAACTATATTCTTTTATCATATATCTTAAATCATCATTAAATATATAATACTTATCATCATCCATATTCTTATCTATATATTTAAAATAATTACTAAGTAAATATCTTCTAGAATAAAATATAG
>JAZTXT010000020.1:0-1647 GCA_045636525.1 Bacilli bacterium
AATTTCAAGTTCTCCTTCTAATCTAACTTTCTCTTCTTCTGCTATATCAAGTTCTTCTCTAGCAAATTCAGCCATATCCTTATCATTAAGCATCTCTTTTGCAGATTCTATATCCTCAAGTACTTTCTTATATTCTTTATACACTTCAACTGTTTTCTCTAGACTAGTTCTTTCCTTAGAAAGCTCAGTCATTTTCTTTATATCAGATATAATTTCAGGGCTAGAAAGTAAATCCCCTATCTCATTATATCTCTTTTCAGTAGCTTCAAGTCTCTCTATCATAAGATTCTCCCTCTTTCCTGTAAATATTCTATCACAATAAACAAAAAAAGTAAATCACATCAAATAAAATAAGAGTTATAAATTAAACTCCTATTAATACATAAAATCTATTTACTTCTAATCTTCTTCTTGTCAGAAAATAATTCTCTATAATTAGTACAATATAGTCCTTTTTTATATTTTTTACCGTAACCATTTATTGCACCATCAAGAATAACTAGTTCAGCTCCCATATTTATAAAATCACATATTGCTTTTGCCATATATGTAAGTTGTCCATTTTCAGTAATTGTTATCAAATCCCCTACTTCAGTAACACCTTCACTTACATTCATTAAAAAAGCATTATCGTCTTTAAAAAATTTACCAAGTTCATCATCATAAGTATAACCAAGAGCCATCATACAAGTATCATATTGACTTTCAGTTAAATATTTCTTTTTCATAATCCCCTCCAAGTAACACATATAATAGCAGATTCTCCAAAAAAAGTAAACTATTTCCTCTTTAATTTATTTAAAATATCTTTATCTTTACTATCCGCTCTATAAGACTCTCTAATTTTTTGAATAGCCTTATTATGAGTAAAATTATCTAACTTATTATTCTTAATATATTTCATAGTTTTGCCTCTATACTTAATATAACATATACTAATAAGCCAGGCCACTGCCATCTGAACATAATATTCATTAGTATTATACATATCACAGAACATAAATATATCATCTAAATATTTATCATCTATATAATAAGAAATAATAAGTACAAAACACATTCTTCTTATCCATAAATTATCACTACTAATATTATTAATAATATATTTCCAGTAATAATCTTTATATTTATTTACAATTTTATAACTAGAACAAAACAAATCACAGCTAGCCCAGTTATTAATTCTACTCTTATATATATTTAAGTATTTAATACTAACATCAAAATCTTTAATATTACAAATAATCAAACCGTATAAAGTAACTTCTTCATAGTAGTCCTCCCTAAGTAATTCTAAAAAATCAATATAATTACCCTTACATATATCTTTAGTAATCTTCTTAAGAATAGGAGTTCTAATGCCAATAACATTATTACCTACCCCTAGTTTACTATGAAAATCTCTATACTGAGTATCTCTAATATCAAATAAATACTCTATAAATTCATTATAAGAATTATTATCCCACTTATCTCTAATTAAATTCATATACAACACCCAAATCAAGTATAACACGTATAATGTTAAACATAAAGATTT
This sequence comes from Bacilli bacterium, assembly GCA_045636525.1. Lineage (GTDB taxonomy): Bacteria > Bacillota_I > Bacilli_A > RF39 > UBA660 > CAG-302. The sequence continues at coordinate 1,541 of JAZTXT010000020.1, forward strand.
TTAAATTAAATTTTGAAATTTTTATGTTTTTTGCTATTATAAATAGCAATCGGTAAAGACGGAGTATAACAGGCACTTCGAGTGCGAATTTATGAATGTCTGCCATA